>CAZMZA010000044.1:0-11099 GCA_964570635.1 uncultured Dehalococcoidales bacterium | reverse complement strand
CCTTCTTCAGGATTTCCCCTTGAAGCTGGGCATAGACTACCCCCGGCTCCACGATGGCAAGCATGTTCCTCTCATCAATCACCATCTTGTTCATGCGCTTCATGTCAATTATCATAATGTCGTTGCGATATGCGGGACCACCGAAAGCCATACCGTAGGTAGCCATCGGGATAAAGGGGACTCCAAAGCGGTTGCAGGTCTTGACAATTCTGACCACCTCTTCCGCAGACTCAGGCAGGATAACCGCGCCTGGCGGTCGGGACACTCCCTGATACCAGAATATCTCCCGGTCCATCCCCCGGCCGGTATAGCCCTCGCAGATGGCCGGGTCAGTGGTCAGGTTCTCCGGCCCGACGATGGTCTCCAGTTCGCGGCAGGCCTCTTCAGGTATATTGTCGAATACTTCACGACCTCTCATTTAGACCTCCTTTTGGCTCCCATCCCGATAGCCGTAGCTATTAGTTCTGTGATGTCATATACCCTCAAACCGTCCCTGGCGGCATCTTTAAAGTTCTCCTTGCATGCGGGGCAGGCGGAGACGATGGCTTCAGCCCCGGTGCTGGCAGCCTCCCGCAATCTCTCACTGGCTGTCCACATTGAGACATCAGGGAAGGCTTCTTTCACACCACCCTCATTACCGCAGCACCAGGCGTTTTCATGGTGTCGTACCATCTCCATCAGTTCAACGCCGGGGATGGCTTTGAGTATGTCCCTCGGTGGTTCGTAGATGCCGTGTATCCCCCTCCTGACGATACGAGGCGGATTAAAGACCCCCCAGTCTTCGCGGACGCCTTCCCAGGGGACCCACGGCTCGCTGAGCCGTCCCAGGTTGCACGGGTCGTGGTATGTCAGCTTCATATCAATCCGGTTTACCAGCTTGAGCCGGCCTTCCTTGACCCACTGGTCAGCCAGCTCCGTGATGTGCTTTATCTCAAACCCAAGGTCGGAAGTAGCCAGGCCAAGAAGCCTGGGGTATTCGACCTTTATGGCTTTATAGCCATCGGCACAGGCAAATACCACCGTTTTGGCGCCGGTGCCTCGGATTAGCTTGAGGTTGTCCTCAGCCAATTTCCGTGCCTTCTCTATCTGCCCGGTGGTGAAGAGGAAGTGACCGCAGCATGGCTCGTCCTTCATTACCATGAAGTCAGCCTTGGCGGCACTGAGGATTCTGGCAGTGGCTGTGGCGATTTCAGTATCGGTGAACGCCGGTCTACAGCCAACAAAGAAGAGGATATCAGCCCGCTCAGCAACCTTGACATCCGTTGGCAGCCAGTTCAGGCGCTGCTTCTGGTCTTTACCGTAGAAATTACGGCTGTTCTCTATATTTCTGGTTACCTCTAAATGCTGGGGCATGGGGCCGTTGCCGTTTTCCACCAGTCTTACCCGGAGCGATTCCAGCATGAACTGAATCTCGTAGTCCAGGTTGCGCTTGCAGGCAACGTCGCAGCTACCGCACAGCAGGTCTCTATAGGCTATATCACGGATGGTGGGGTCAGAGTAATCGAGCTTACCCGTCAGCAGGTAGTAAACAACGTTACATTTACCCACTGCCCCGTAGACATCAAACCCCTCTTTTTTCCAGGTGGGGCATCTTTCGGCGAAATCATGACCTTGAACGTAGTTGAGGTCTATCCAGCGGCATAAAGTCTGTCCGGTGCAGTGTCTTGCGTCATACCGGTAGTCATCAAGATTCAGCCCCAGAGCAATCTGTTTCTTCCCCTTAGGCATTTCAACCTCCTTTGACGATTATTTACCTTGCTGCCCTTAGAAGCACAGATTACCTGGGTTCAATATGTTGTTGGGGTCAAAGTGCTTCTTGAGCCTCTTTAGTAGTGAAACGTACTCGCCGTTCTGCCTGTAGACCATGTCGGCGGTCATAGGGTAGGGGCGGGTGAAGTAAGCGCCTCTTTCCAGCATGGCGGCGGTAGCATCAACATAGAGAGCCCGCATCCTTTCAACCTCAGCTTCGTCACCGGGGTTATAGTAGAAGCTGAACTGAAGCTGGCAGGCGCGCCCATCCTCGACTGGCTGAATATAGCAGCCAACGTCGTTTGGTGGATACCCGTGTCTGGGAGCAACGTCAAGTAGCGCGGGAATGTAGCTGTCAACACGTTCCAGAGTGGTCATAAAAGCGAGGTTCTGACAGCCACCCTTATAGGCATGCTTCCAGTAGGTCCTGTTCTTGGGCCAGGGCTTGCGTAACATTCCGGGTAGCTTTTTCTCCACCGCGGGCAAGCCAGGTAAGGTGGTTTGGAGTTCTAGGTTGGTGAAATAGGTTGACATCGTGTCTCGCAGGAACTCCTCCTGGTAGGCCATCTTCTCCTCGGGGCGACGCTTCAAAGCGCTGGAAATCAGGATAACCGTCCAGGGAGGCAGGGTTGCCCTGAACTCGGCGAACTGCTTGGGCCACTTTTCAGTCAGGATGGCCGCTAGGTCAGTGTTGTTGATGACCAGACATTCGTTGCATATCCCTCGCCTCAATATCCGGTATAACGGTTCAATAACGTCTTGTACCCTGTCTGCGGGAATAAAGAAGGGCTTGCTCAGGGTTGGTATTTCTTCAAATTGAACTACACCCCAGGTTACAACACCCATGGTCCCCTGGGCACCGTACAGGAAGCTGTCATAGCTTATGGGGCCAGGGCCCGCCGGGATGACGCCGTCGGCCATGTTTTCTCCAGTGCGGAAACCACCTACACTGGCCGAGCCGGTGACAAAGAGCTCTCCGTTTCCCCAGACGACCTGCATGCTTCGCAGAGGTCCGGCACATTCGTAGTTCTGAACTACCGGCGGCTCCCTCTCCAGCCAGTCCATAATCACTGACCTTGAGGCGTGAGGCAGTAGCGGGATTATGCTCCGGTATCCTTTGGCCTCCAGAGCTGTCTGTAGCTGTTCCCAGGTTACACCTACCTGGACGTGGGCCACCATAGAGTCATCGACTATGTCCACAATGCGGTTCATTCTGGATAGGTCGAGTACAACGCCGCCCTCTTTGGGTATGGCACACCCGTTGAAGTGAATCCCAGAAGTCTGGGGTACGACGGCGAACTTGGCCTCATTGGCCAGCTGGATAATCTTCTGGGTCTCGTCCGCAGTTTTGGGGCGCACCACGCAGGTAAATAACCCTGGGTGTTCGATACTGTGGTCTTTGCTGTAGAGTTCGATAACGTCCGGGGAGTCGAGGACATTATCCTTGCCCACAATCTTGGCTAGCTGGTTCTTAGTATTCATAAGAAGACCTCCACATAGTTATTAACTCGCTTCTTACCCGGTTTTCCCGGAAATCTTTACTACATTATATAATATTGTATAGAGCTGCTAGCTTATGCCTCCCCTGGCTTAATGCGGTTCTTCAGGTCTTCGGTTACTATCCTGGCTGTCAGAGCCGACCCGGGAGTTCCACATTGACCGAAGGGGGCTACGCCATCGCCTACGTTGTACAGATTTTCTATGGGCGTCTTTTGCGGTGGGTAGTAGCCTGCCAGGTTACGGTAGCCCGGCCAGTCAGGGTTGAAGAAGCAGGAGATATTTAAAACCTCGGCGTGCTCATCGAATCCCGGTACATGCTCTCTTAAATCCTCCAAGGCAGCTTCAATCTCTGTCTTCGGGTTAAGAGGGCTAATCTCTGATTTTGGCATACACTGTGCTGCGAGCAGGTACTGCCCCGGAGGGGATAGCTCGGGGCAGGTAAGGGTTATGGTAGAAATAGTTACCACCCTCCGTGCGCCGAGTAGTCCCAGCCCCCCGGGATATTCAATGAGAGGTCTATCACTGGCGAAGGAAATGAGCATCTGGGAACCGTGGTGGAGATTTTCCCTGAGCTCTTTTGTATAACCCGTATCCAGGTATTCCTCGCCCACGAGCTCTACCGTCTGTCTGGGGCCGGCGTTGCTGACTACCGCCTGGACGTTTAGTTCCGTCTCGTCCCCATCCTTATCCACCACTACCCCTTTGACTACCCCGTCGGCAGTGAGGACCTTCTTTACCGTGGCGCGTGTCCAGATGTCGCTGCCTCTGCCTCGTATTACCTTGGCCAGCGACTCCATCAGGGCTGAGTTACCTCTAAGAGGACGGGCCGCATCGGACCATTCTCTCATCCCGATATTGTAATATCCGATAACATCCCTGGCTGATATTTCGTGAATAACAGTCATAAGCAGGACACAGAAAACATTCTGGAAAAGCGCCAGGACCATCTCGTTGTCCGTATACTGGAGCAGCCAGTCGCGGAAGGAGATAGAACTCGAGGCTACCTCCCACGTCCTGGCTTTCCGAAGAGCGTTGCCTATCCGGTTAAGCTCTGCTTCGTCCTTACAGATTTTGGAGAGGAGGAAAATCATCCCTCCTTTTCGCGGAAGCTCGTAGTCGTTACCTTCGACGCGGTAAACGATGGGGGGTTGCTCAGCTAGCTCAAAGTCGGCGCCGACTTCTTTGAAGATTGATGCGGTTACTCCGTTGAAGGGTTGTTCCTGGGCGATGTAAGGAATCTTGAAGCCTTTGTATTCAATGGTGGAGCACCTGCCTCCCATTTGGGGTAGCCTTTCCAGTACCAGCACTTTGCAACCTGCGTGGGCCAGCAGTGCTGCGGTGCACATTCCACCTATACCTGAGCCTATGATAGCTACGTCGTAGGGCTTTTGCTTCATTTGCACTATATCCGCTGACGGCTTATGACTTTCTTAGTAGTATGCCTCTCGATTGGGCGGGATTCAACAGGCACCGTGGTAAGAGTTAACCGTTGGGCTCTTCCACTACGCTTATGGCGCTAACCGGGCAGTTTTCAACGCAAAGCCTTGTCCAGGTGGTCCTGTTACGGTCAAGGGTTGCCTCTTTGTCGGCGAGAGGGAGATTCTCTTCAAAGTGACAGGCCCCACCGAAGCAGTCTGTGCACCTTTCTTTATCAATGTATAAACGGCCCCACCACGTGGTTACATTTAATGCCTCTCTTGGGCAAAAGGCAACGCATCGTCCGCATGCCCCGCACTTGTTTTCGTCGACCGTGACCACAGCTTCTCCAGTCAGTTTGCTCGGTTTGTAGGTAAACGGGCCTCGTTTACCAGGGCAGGAAGTCTTATTTGTAGTTCTAGGGTTGGAGGCAACCTATCAATAACAACCAGGCCTGCTTTGCTGGCCTGGTCAATAAGCCCGTCTGCGATGATACATTAAGCGCTGATACATGTCAAGGGTACGCCAGCAAATCATACCATCCTGGCCTGGTTCCTATTGGCAGCCGTTTTAGGTTGGCCACGGGAATCCGGCTTTGTGTAGAAACATCAGGGGCTGGGGAGAGGCGAGTTCGGGGTATTGACAAAGGCTTGCTTCTGTGCTAGAGTTTCAGGCGCATTGGGCTTATTAGGCTAGAATCTGCCTCCACTCTTGGTCATCAGATGATAGTTAATCTCATTCCACAGGAGGTGTGACCATGTAGCAGGGCGAAAAGGTGTAATAGCTATTCTTGTATTCTTGGGAGGTTATCTATGTCCATTAAAGACCAGTTGAAAGGGATAGTTGGTGGAGCCAACATTCTGGATTCTCCCGAAGTCATGAAGAGCTACGCCAGCGACCACAGTCTGGCTCATCCGGGGCGGTTTACTTGTGTGGTGCGCCCCAAGGACGCTCGCGATGTTCAAAAGATTATCAAGCTAGCCAACCGGGAGAAGTTTTCTGTTGTGCCCAGTAGTTCAGGGATTCACTTCCACGGTAATACTATACCCAAGACGGGTGGGGTGATACTTGACCTTCAAGGGATGAACAATATTAAGGAGATAGACGAGAGCAACCTTACCGTCCATCTTGGAGTCGGTGCCACCTGGGGTCAAGTGCAGCCGGCACTGCTCGACAAGGGCTACAGGATGGTAATCCCTTTGCTCCCCCATTCGCAGAGGTCAGTGGTTATGGACTGGCTGGAGAGGGAGCCGCCGGTAGTTCAGGTTCACGAGTATACCGAGCCAATGCTATCTATGCAGCTCATATGGGGTACTGGTGACGAGTTTGTTACTGGCGATGCCGCTTACAACCATTTTCGGCAACCCGGCTGCTTTGCTGATGGTATTAACCCGCAGGGTCCGGGCCCGGTGAGCTATGACCGGTTCATACACGGTGCTCAGGGAACCATGGGTGTTGTAACCTGGGGAATAGTCCAAGTCCAGCCTCTACCTAGCCTTAGTAAAGCCAAGTTTATCGTGACGGACCAGGCGGAAGATGCCATTGAGCCGATATACCGGATATTAAGGCGAAGGATTGGCTACGAATGCCTGCTCATCAACAATATTAATTTAGCCTCTATCCTCAGCGAGGGCCGTTCAGACCAGTTTGCTCGGCTCAGGAAAATTTTACCTCCCTGGACCACAATCCTGGTGCTTGGTGGTCTGAAGTATCGCCCAGAGGAGAGGATAGCCTATCAGGAGGAGGCATTGGATGAAATAATGGCTTCCTTCTTCCCCGGGATTAAGGCCCAAGATACCCTGCCCGGTTTGAAGGCGGTGGAGAAAAAGATACCGGCAATGCTGCTCAGACCCTGGCCCAAGGATGTGACCTACTGGAAGCATGTTGCTAAAGGTGGCTGCGTCGACCTAGTCTTCATGACCACACTTGACTGGGTGGAGAGGTTTATCCCGGCAGTAAACGAGGCTGCTGCTAAGCATCAGTATCCGATAGAAGATATCGGCTGCTATATACAGCCGGTGGAGAATGGGCGTGCCTGCCAAGTAGAGTTTGACTTCTTCTACAACCCGCAGGATGAAGCCGAGAAGGAAAGAATGCGGGCTCTCTATGCTGATGCGGCCGCTGCCGTATTTGAGTGTGGAGCATGGTTTACCCGCCCGTACGGACACGCTGTAACCGGTATGGTCTACAAGAGTTACGGCAACTATGTAGTCACCGTAAAGAGGCTCAAGAAGTTCTTTGACCCCAACTACATAATGAACCCGGGCACACTGTGCTTCTAGTACCTGGATACCCGCTAATCTTTGGCAGGAGGTTAATATGGCTCAGATATCGAACAAACTGGTTATGGATCTAAACCTGGATAATTATTGGTATGAGTCAAGGCACTGTCCCAGCTGCTCTCAATGCAAATGGGTGGAGTTGGACTATGTTGCCGGTAAGGACTTCGCCTGGAGGTGTCCCAGCTGGCAGTATGGGCTGTTTAATGCCTATGGTGCTAACGGCAAGACGCCCATAATATGGGACTTGCTGACGGGTGCACTGCCCTACAATGACCCCGAGCTCCTGGCGGTAGCCTACAGGTGCAACTTGTGCGGAGGCTGCGATGTTGGCTGTAAGCGTAATCTGGACCTTGAAATCCAGATGATGCTCACGGCGCTCAGAGCGAGGCTTGTAGAGCAGGGTGTGGCTCCGTTGCCCCAGCACAAAACTGTAGCTGACAACATAGAGAAGAGCCACAACATCTACGGGCAGCCTCAGAAGAAGCGGCTGGACTGGATGCCAAAGGGTGTTTCGGCAACCAAGAACGCCGACATGCTTTACTGGGCTGGTTGCCGGGCTTCATTTGTTGACACCGAGATAGCCCAGTCTACGGCCAAGATTATCAGCGCGGCCAACAAAAAGTTTAACGTGTTGAAGGAAGAGCCGTGCTGTGGCAATTTGCTCTTCACCACGGGGCAGATGGATAAAGCGCGGAAGCTGGCTCAGGACAACATAAAGCAGATAAAGGAGAGCGGGGCCAAGACGGTGGTATTCAGCTGTGCTGAGGGCTACCGTATGGTGAAGGTTGATTATCCCAAGCTTCTGGGTATCTCTACCGCTGACCTCGGCTTTGATGTGAAGCATATCACCGAGCTGGCTGACGCATGGGTCAAGGATGGCAGCCTCAAGCTGGAGAAAAAGGTTGACATGAAGGTTACCTATCATGATAGCTGCGGTCTGGGGCGTCTGAGTGAGCCATGGTTCCACTGGGAAGGTGAGCTTGGTGACTGGGGAGTCTTTAATCCACCGCGGCAAATAAGACGAGGCGCGAACGGTGTTTACGAAGCACCCAGGGATATACTAAAGGCTATTCCCGGGTTAGAACTGGTGGAGATGCTGCGCCGCCGCGACCAGACGTATTGCTGTGGAGGTGGCGGTGGTGCCAAGGAGGCTTACCCGGACTATGCCTTGTGGGTTGCTGGTGAGAGGTTACGCGAAGCCGGCGCTGTCGGTGCTGAGGCTATCGTGGCTGCCTGCCCGATGTGCAAAGAAAACTTCAAAGACGGAACCAAAGACGGCATAGCGGCCTACGATATTACCGAATTAATAGCTATGGCTATAAAATAACAAAAAGGAGGTTTGGCATGAGCGACGAAGAGGTAAAGGAAGCAGCACAGGCAGAAGCGCCGCCACCACCACCTATGGGAATAATTGACGAGGCTTATGCCGAGCTGGAGGCGATTGTAGGGCCTGAGTATATAACTAAAAACCCCATTATATGTCAGGCTTACAATGGCCGTGGATACGGCCGGGAAGCATTCTGGTATCAGGGAATTACGCAGAAACCGGCCTGTGTCGTTATGCCCAAGACTACGAGTGAAGTACAAAGAATAGTCAAGCTGTGCTATCGTTATGATATCCCCTATACGCCGGCCGTCACCCTGTGGGCATGTGCTTCTAACGCCATGTTCCGCGGTGATTTTGTGCTGATTGACCTGAAGCGGATGGACGAGATGGAGATAGATGAGAAGAACATGTTCGTCACGCTGGAGTCAGGTATAATCTATGCCCAGCTTATGGCTGAGCTGACCAAGAGAGACCTGTACATCCAGTCGGTTGGCGGGGGTGGTTTCTCATCTGTAGTTGCCAATCAGATGTTCCAGGCGCAGGGTGTTCTTTGCTACCGCATATGTCCCTGGCCTGAGCGGCGGATGAACGGTGCCGAGTGGATAACCCCAGAAGGTGACCTTGTCCGCATGGGCAGCTTTATGAGTGACGATGAGCACGGTTTCTGGGGGCATGCCCCTGGCCCTGACCTTTTCGGTATATTGAAGGGTCAAACGGCCTGGTGGGGAACCATGGGCATCCTCACCAAGATATCAACCAAGGTGTACCCCTTCCAGCCGGAGCCACTCATCCCCGAGGGGGTGGGTCGCCAAGCTGCTCTTTCGCTTCCTTCCAGAGTCGTGTACCAGAATTATACCCTGCCCACTGAAGACGCTATGAAGAATGCCATGATAGAACTGGGTCGAGAACAGATAGGCGGTGCCATGAACCGGGTGCCTGCTTTCTGGAGGGATATCGCTAAGGCACAGAGCAGAAACGAATTCTGGGACCTGTGGGGCAAGGCTACGGATGAGGAGGTGGCGAATACCCACATTCTCCGCATACTGTTCATAGGCTACACTTCCAAGGAGCAGCTCGACTACGAAATGAGGGTAGCCGAAGACATCGTGGTGCAGAAGTACGGGGGCACAGCCCGCCGGACCAAGCAGACCGATGACGGTACCTTCCAGTATCCCATTGTGGTCGGTATGTGGAAACCGACTGGCTTTTATGCCTCGGAGATGGTTGGTATGGCCAGCCCTCGCTGTACCTGGGCAGTTAACGCCGACGAGATTGACGTTACTGATCAGTTTATCAAGGGTGGGGTCTTTTTTAACCAGCATCGTGAGCACCCCTGGTACAGCCCCTTTAACTTTGGCCGTGTAATGTACAGTGAGCATATGGCCCACGTTGATTGCGAGAAAGTAGACCCGGCCAACCCCAAGTTCGACCTGAATTCAGTCGGCGGACTTCTAGTTTTTCTACTGTCTGAAGTGCCGAGACTCGTGATCAATTACGGCTTCAGTAACCTGTTCGGGAACGGCCACATCAATTCCAAGATGCTTCTGGGTCCAACGCAGCACAACTATCACATATGGACCAAGAAATTCAAGGACGAGTTTGACCCCAATGATGTGTGCCGGAAAGGACTTGCCGACCATATGGACATGATTATAGCTGGAGCCCCGGCCCCGGTAATAACGGAGGGGTTCAAAGAAACGGCGAAGCGAATAGAAGGATTTGCCTGGAAGGACGCTGAGATTTAGGAATCGGCAAGCATACTCAGGTACTGCAAGGGTGCACCCGCATTAGTGCGGGTGCACCCTTATTTTAGCCGCGGAAAGTGGTAGCGGGGTGTGGGGAGAAGGCGGGAGGTCTATTGGTCTTTCTGGGCTTTGCTTTCCCGGGCTTTGGTTTCCTGGTCTCTAAGCCAGCGCTTAATCTCGTCCAGAGCGGGAGGGGCGACGTAGAACACCTGTATATCTGAGGGGAGTTGAACCTGGTGCTCTTCTCGCATGAGGAAGACGCCAACTTCATCTGCCTCAAGCGTTTCGTCTATCTGCTTGGCGATATGCTCATTTCTCTTCTTGCTGGCCTGGACATAGTATTCGTAGACCTTGGACAGTACATTCGTGTTTTGCAGGCCTATCGCCAGACACATGGTCCAGTCCATAAACTCGGTCAGCGATTCCCTCTGTTCGGTTGCTTCAAGCTGGGCACCATTGTCCAGCCTCTTTTTGATGATTTGATGGCTTTTTTCGTTCATCTCGGTCAGCATCTTGACGCCATCCTGGCCGCCCTCTGAGACAAATTCATGATATACCCTGTTGACCTTTCCCAGCCTCAGTTCCAGGTCTTCTATCTGGCGGTCCACCTGCTCCCAGTATTTGTTATACTTCTCCAGGTATTCATCTTCAGCCCATTTCCCCGAGTAAACGAGAGGGACAAAATATAGCTTTCTCCCCATCTTAAACTCTTCGGCAGAAGGCTTTTCTATCTTCCCCAGCTCCTGGGACATGGTACTCCTCTGCTGCCTGGTTAAGCTCTCCGGATTTTTATAATTATAACACAGAAGATATTGGTCGCGGGAGTATTGACAGGGCGACGGGGTTTGTGTTATACTGCCCAATGATGAAGAGGTTGGCTACATAACGAAAGTCTGGTGATAGACGGCCAAGCAGGCGGCTTGGTGGTTATCGCCAAGCCGCCTTTAGTATGCTTGCAGTACCTTAACAATTGAATATGCGGTTGGTCTCAAGTCTGAAGCAGGTCAAGTTATTAAGGGCGCATGGTGGATGCCTTGGCATCAAGGGCCGATGAAGGGCGTGGCAAGACTGCGAAAAGCC
>CAZMZA010000043.1:0-11133 GCA_964570635.1 uncultured Dehalococcoidales bacterium | reverse complement strand
TAATTAAACCGGGGGCGATAGCCCCTCCCAGATAGTCGCCTTCCTTCGATACCGTGTCAAAGGTAGTGGCTGTCCCCAGGTCAGTGATGATTACGAATCCCTGATAAAGGTGGTGAGCCGCAGCGGCATTTACAATACGGTCTGCCCCGACCTCCCTCGGATTGTCCATCCGAATGCGCACCCCGCTCTTGACTCCAGCCGCCATCACTAGCGGCGAGACACCAAAGTACCGCTGAAATAGCTGCTCAAAAGTCATTGTCAGCGGCGGGACAACACTGCACATGGCTATCCCTTTAACGTCAGCAGTGTGCACATCCTGATGATGCAGGAAGTCAAGCACCAGGGCAGCATACTCGTCTGCCGTACGGTGAATAGCCGTCGCCATGTGCCAGGTGCTAAAAAGCTTCTCACCTTCAAAAACACCTAAAGTAATACTCGTATTCCCGACATCAGTTACCAGAAGCATACCTATCTACCCCCTTCCTTCAACCCCTTAATAGTCTGCGGCAAGGCCAGCAGCAGGTCAGTGGCAATCATGCCGGCATCACCAAGCCCGGCCCTTACCCTCTCCGCAGCCTCACCATGAAGGTAAACTCCCAGGGAAGCGGCATCAAAAAGTGATAACCCCTGCCCCACCAGACCGGCTATAGCCCCGGCCAGGACATCGCCGGTTCCGGCTGAAGCCAGCCCGGGATTGGCTACAGGGCTAATCCTGGTCCTACCATCCGGGGCAGCAATCACGGTGTAAGCCCCCTTAAGGACAACGGTTTTATGCCACTCGGCAGCCGTCCTCTGGCAAATGCCCACTCTGTCTGCCTGTACCTCCTCCACTGACAATCCGGTCAGCCTGGCCATTTCACCAGGGTGTGGAGTAACTATAGCATCAGTGGCCAGCCGCCGCCACCACTTCGGGATTATAGCCAGCGTGTTGAGCGCATCAGCATCAAGGATTAGGGAGGGCAGCGCTGCCCCTGTCCTTAGAAGTAGAGACCTGACTAATGCTGTAGTCGATTCGCTCTGCCCCAGCCCACAGCCTATAAGCAGAACGTCATAACGGTCAGATTGCTGCCGCAGCAGCCTGGCTGCCCGGGCAGAGATAACACCCGGCTGGGATTCGGGTAGCGGAAGATAGGTCACCTCGGTTAGTTTCGAGGCCAGAACGGGCTGCAGGCTGGCGGCTGGTGCCAGGGTTACCAGCCCCGCCCCGACCCGCATGGCACCGGTGCAGGCCAGATAAGCCGCTCCGACGTAGTTGATTGAGCCGGCAACGACCAGAACCCGACCAAAGGTGCCTTTATTGGCCTGCAGCGGGCGCTTGGGCAGAACAGCTCTGGCCCACTGGCTGGTAATAAGCTCCGTAGTCACCTCATCGACCAGATATGAGGGGATACCAATGTCAGCTATGCTTATCTCGCCCACCCTTTCCACCCCGGGGAAGTTGAACAAGCCCAACTTGGGGTAACCGAGGGTGATGGTGTTGTCGGCATAAGGAGAAACCCCGTCCACAGCCCCGGTATCAGCGTCAAGCCCCGAGGGCAAATCCACAGCGATGATACGCAGAGCCGGTCGTTCCCCCTTCACCTTGCTGACCCTGTCCAAGACCTGCCGCAACGCACCCTGAAGAGGACGAACCTTACCGGTACCAAACAAAGAGTCAATAACCGCGCTTGCTGATGACAGCATCTCATCAAGCTGCCCCGGTATATCGTCATGAGCAACCTCAATGCAGTCTATACCGCGTTCCCGAACCAAGCCAAGGTTAGGGTCATCCGGCGGTCTCTGGCTAAAAAGACAGACACCTACCCTGGCTCCCCAATCATGAAGGTGTCGCGCCGCGACCAGGCCGTCTCCGCCATTATTGCCCGGACCTATCAGGACGAGGATATGCTGCCCCTCAACGGTGCCCATGATTCTCCTCACCTCTTCAGCCACGGCTTTCCCGGCATTCTCCATAAGCATGGGTATGGACAGGCCGATTTGGACACACTCCTGTTCCGCCCGTCGCATCTGGTCAGTAGTTAAAACTTTCATGATAAAAGAGCTACACTCCCATCAGTAATTTGAAGTGTAACAATATCCTGAAGTATGGTCAAGAAATAACCTGGCTGTGGTCAACCCTTGACAAATTTCTCCAGTCTGCGGGTCATTGCTTTCCAGTGGGTCCCCTGCCAGTAGATGCGGCGGCAGGCAGGGCACTGCATATACTGACTCTGTGTCCGGAAAACGTAAGGAGGTACCAGGTCTTTCACCTCCTGTTTATCCCTCTCGACCAGGGGCTGGTTACATTCCAGACAAAGGGTGAACGGTCTAAACTGGCAATCAAGACCCAGAGCCTCTACTACCTGACGCATCTGCAGCTGGGGCTCTTCGCTCTGAATAAGTATAACTTTAAGCCGCCCCGTGGTTACTACCCGCCTTCTCATTATCTCCGTATCCCGGGTCAGTATGATTCTCCCCTCCGATAGGGCAGTAGCCACCATGTCAGAGTCATCACCGAGGTCAAAGAAGAGGGTATCATAACCCATCATCCTCAGCCACTTGGCCAGCTTGCCCACGTTGTGGTCAACGATGAATTTGAGGTCGCTGATTGACCTCACCCCCTTTGACGGCTACAAATGAAGACGCATTCCCTCTCCGGCCAGAGTGATTGAGGAGTCCAGCGCCTGGGAGAGAGCGGCTATCTCACCGGCTATCTCACTCTCTAAATCAGGGTTCATATGAACCAGAACTACCCGAGGCAGGTAGCCCTTAAGCTCTCGGAACTCTCTTAGCTCCCGGTCCAAAAGACTCGGCGTCAAATGCCCTGACTGCCTGGCAAACTCTTCATACCGGTTCGGCGCTGTCACCTCAACAATAAGGAGCTGGGGTGAAACGTGCTGCCAGCAATCGGTCAAGCCCGGGCCGGTATCCCCGGTATAGAAGACTACCTTGCCGTCGGGAGAGGTAACCTGATAGCCAACAGCGGGAGTCGAGTGAATTACCGGGACGGGCAGAATGCTGTAGCCGCCAACCTGCTCAGGTTTGTGTGGTTCCAGTATGACGAACCGAAGCGTCGGCCTGGGCTCAGGCTGTTCCAGGAATCTGGGATAAAGCTTGCCATCCAGCAGATAGCTGGAGACGACATCACATACGGATTGGGTAGAGTAGACAGTGACAGCACTACCCCAGAGGAGCAGGTTCATAGCCAGAGCCGGGACGTCCCTGACATGGTCGTAGTGCTGATGGGTGAGCAGGACTGCCTTCAGTTTCTGCTGAGCATCAAACGAGAGGCTGGAGGTAAGCCCGCCGGCATCTATGGCAAGGGTATCATCAATCAGGAGGCTGACAAACTTCGAAGTCTTTGACTCACAGTTGTGCGCCCCCAGGATTTGAATCTCCATACTTGTCTTGGTCACCCCCGTTCCCAAATCTAGACCAAGTCGGCCAAGGGCGACTAATCCCCGGCCCAGACTTCGGCACCCACCGGTGCCGACGGCCTAACCCTACCCCTCAGCAAAGCAACCAACAGGTAACAAAAAGGGGTGTCAAGTGCCGCCATAATCAGTTTGATTATATACTGGGTGAGCAGCATGTTAGACAAAACCCCTGCAGGCACAATCCCCCAGAAAGCTATGGTTATAAATAGACCGGTATCAAGTGCCTGTGACACCATCGTTGAAGCATTGTTGCGCAGCCACAAGAACCTGCCCCCCGTCTTCTTTCGCCAAAACTGGAAGGCAAAGACGTCATGGTGTTGGCTGACCAGGTAGGCAATCATCGACGCCAGGACAACCCTGGGAACCATACCCAAGATAGACTCATAGGCTGGCTGACCCTCCCAAAATGGTGCCACTGGTAGCAACTTCCCCCCAAAGACGAGCAGCACCATCAGCAGGTTGGCACCGAAACCTATCCAGACTATTTTGGAAGCCGTCCTTCTCCCGTAAAGCTCGGTAATCACATCGGTGAATAAGAACGTCAAGGGGTAAGCGATTATCCCCGCCGGAAAAACCCAGCCACCGATAGAGACCAGCTTTACGGCAATAATGTTGGCTACGAGTAGGCAGGTGCCAAATAATGTAGCTAATGTTACCAGAATCATCGGCTCAGGTGGTTAACGAGGTGTTAGTAACGGCAGATTGCTTGAAACATCCACCAATAAGGACCGAGCAAGCTATCTTCGGAAACCATTAGAACCAGTGCTTGCGATGGAAGTAGAATAACATGCCTCCCATCGTCAGCAGCATCACTACCGCCAGAATAATCCAGGTATAAGGACTCCCCTGCGGGTTTATCCCTCCCGGCAACACGACGTTCATTCCGTAGAAGCTGGCCACTACTGTCAGCACGGTGCCGATGGTGGCCAGCACGGTCAGGACACGGAGGATATCGTTAACCCGGTAGGAGATTAGCGAATCGTGAGTCGAGTGCAGACCCTCAATTATCTCCTTATGCTCATCCAGCGCATCCCAAATCTTGTCCACGTGGTCAACCGTATCCCCGAAATAGACCGCCAAATCCGTCTTGCTGAAGCGGCGAATCCTGGGCTCAAGGCTACCAATAACAGCCCTCATCGGCCAGATGATGCGCCGGAAGGAGATAACATCACGCCTGAGACTGGACAGGTCCTCGATTGCCCTGGGCACCCCTTTGCTTCTGAAAATATCGTCGTCAATACGCTCAATGTTGTCACCGATCTTATTCAGTATCGGCAAGCAGTAGTCAACCAACCGGTCAATTATGCGATACAGCAGATAGCCAGAGCCCAGGTTGAGGTTCTCCTCTCGAGATTCTTCGTCAATCTGGCACTCCCGAAAGAACTTGACCAGTGGCTTAAGCTCACCCTTATGCAGGGTAATGAGGTACTTTTCCCCGATAAACACAGATACCTGACTGCGGGTAGTTACCCGTGCCTCTTTGTTAAATACGGGGAAGTGGAACACGAGAAACAGGTAGTCCTTGTATTCGTCTACCTTGGGTCGCTGTATTCGGCTCAGACAATCATCAAGGTCCAGAGGGTGGAAGGGATAGTTTTGAGCCAGATACGCTGTGTCCCGCTCCGTCGGTCCCTCAATATCAATCCAGGTCAGGTCACCCCAGGTAACCGACTCCAGTTTTACCTGTTCCTCTTCCTTTTTCACCTGAGGTACGGTCATGACCAATCACCCCCGGTCTTGCCGACCACGTTATATCACTGCCTACGACCTAACCAGCCCCCATCTGGGCTAGAAACCCGTCAACCTCTTCAACACTGAAGCCACCCGCCTGCATTGCGGCCTTGGCTACAAAAACATCCTCAATAGTCCCCCCGCTGACACCAACTCCACCCATTAATACCCCGTCCTTTATGAGGGGAAACCCTCCGGGAAATGTAATCCACCGCTCATGGTAGAACAGCGGAACCATTATTCCACTCTGAAAGAGGGCGGCGTTATTCCCGGTATGCTGCTTACCAAACACTGCGGTAAACGCCTTGTCCATGGCAATCTGCGTGCCGACCAGTATAGTATTGTCCATACGGTGGAAGGCCAAGAGGTTACCCCCGGCACCAACGATGGCTATCGCCATAGGCACACCCTGTTTCCGGGCCTCTTTCTCCCCGGCTTCCAGCATCTTCTTGGCTGTGTCCAGGGTTAGACCGGTGCCGTAAGGTAGATTGCCCGCCACCCAAGCCGGCGGAGTCTGCACTACAGGTTCTTCCATTTTTAGATTGCCTCTGCTGGCTATTATTATATCACATTTGTATATCACATTTGTTAAATAGCAAACTCAACTGATATACTAAAAAGCATATTAGACCACCTGGAACCAAAAAATGGAAACCACGTGGCACAAGATTTTATTGAAGGCAAAAAGGGCACTAGGGATAAACGTGTTCCTCTGCGATAGTTGCAAATGGGATTGGCGCGGGGCATGCCATAACCCGGCACGCCCCAACGTTACCCGGTGTCCCGAATATCAGAAACGAGGCAAGTAGTCAGCCCCTTTTCTCCCGGCAACGGTTACCAAATCGCCTAACCCACAGGCAATTACTAGTATTCGTAGAAGCCCTTTCCCGTCTTACGCCCAAGCCAACCAGCAGCCACCATCTTCTTCAACAGGGTAGGCGGAGCAAACTTCGGGTCTTTGAGTTCATCATACAGAGCATTGGCAATCATGAGGATGGTGTCAAGTCCAACCAGGTCAGCCAAAGCTAAAGGTCCCATCGGATGATTCAAACCAAGACGTACGCCGGTGTCGATGTCCTCAGCCGTACTTACGCCCTGCTCTACCATGCGGATAGCATCAAGAATGAAAGGATTTGCCAACTGGTCGACAACAAAAGCCGGGATATCCGGAGAGACAGCCACTGTCTTGCCTATAGTTTCGCCGAATTTCTTCGCCGCTTCCAATGTCTCTTCACTGGTGAGGATGGTCTTAACAAGCTCCAGTAACCGCATAACCGGCACCGGATTAAAGAAGTGCATGCCCAGCACCTTTTCCCGCCGGCCGGTAACAACAGCCATATCAATGATGGAGAGGCATGAAGTGTTGCTGGCTAAGATAGCATCCTTCTTGCAGATCTTATCCAGTTCGATAAACATCTTCTTTTTCAGGTCCATATTCTCTGGGACAGCCTCTATCACGAGGTCACAGTCGGAGAAGTCCTGCATATTTGTAGTGCCCTTAATGCGGGATATGGTGGCGTCCTTGTCTTCCTGGGTCATCCTGCCCTTCTCTACATTTCTGGTCAGAATCGAGTTAATGGCCGCCAGCCCCTTCTTCAGAAGCTCATCATTTATCTCCGAGGCCACCACCTGGTAGCCCCCCTGGGCAGCAACCTGGGCTATACCGCCGCCCATTATCCCGCAGCCAACAACGCCAACCTTCTTAATCTCCATTTGTTGCTCCTCTCTAGCGTTACTTTCCTTTGTAAACCGGCTTTCTCTTCTCTATGAAAGCCCCGACACCCTCGTCGAAGTCATCTGTCGTGGCCAGATAGGTGTTCAGCGAACACTCCAGCCGCAAGCCATCTTCCATAGGCAGGCTGTAACCTCTGACCATAGCCTCCTTGGCAGCTCGAACAGCCAGAGGTCCGGCCTGGCAGATAGTCTGAGCCCACTCTACAGCCGTAGGCACAACCTGCTCGGGAGGAACGATAACATTTACCAGACCTATGCGATATGCCTCCTGAGCGTCAATGATTTTACCCAGAAACAGCATTTCGCATGCCTTACACCAGGGAACCATTCGCGGTAGTCTCTGAGTGCCTCCCCAGCCGGGTAACAGGCCCAGGCTCACCTCAGGACAGCCGAGGCGAGCTTTCTCCGAGCATATTCTTATATCACAGGCCAGGGCTACTTCCAGACCGCCACCCAGTGCCATACCGTTGACTGCCGCAATAAGGGGCTTCCACAGGTCAAAGCCACGCATATGTGCCGCTGGTGCCAGCCAGGGAGTTGCCGTGGGTTTCTTCAGAGAGGGCAGCGTCTCTTTAATATCGGCGCCGGCACAGAAGGCTCTATCACCAGCCCCGGTAATGATGCCAACCCATACCTTAGGGTCATCCTTGAAGTCAACCAGCGCCTTATGGAATTCACTGAGTACCTGTGGATTCAAGGCGTTCATCGCCTCTGGTCGGTTAATAGTAAAGGTAGCAATCTTGTCTTCCTTCTTATACTCAAGAAGTGCCATAGCAGACCTCCTTACGTTTTTGACAGCCAGTTACTGGATGAGATGCAATAATCACCACTAATTGAGCGACATCACCTCCTCTCGTACAGGCTTCAGCCTCACCAGACAAAGGAAAACCCTCAAGATTCTAACAAGGGTCAGGGACACTGTCAAGGCAGGCAAAAGCCCCGACAATTGACAGCCTGATTGCTTTGTGATTATATATCTAGGTGTAACGGCAGCGTAGCTCAGTGGCAGAGCAGGGGACTCATAAGCCCTTGGTCGCTGGTTCAAATCCAGCCGCTGCCATTTTCGTTTCGCCTGGAGAGCCACTGGCTTGAGCACCTCATCGCCAACTGCCCCTATCGAGGTTAAAGTTTGGCAGTACGATATTAGAAATGGCAGCCGTTTTATCCAAGCAGGACATATACCAGCTACTACAAAAACAGCCACCTTTGATAGAGGGCTACATTAACCTTGAGGAGCAACTGCAACCGAACGGCATTGACCTTACCCTGCGCGAGGTAGCTATGCTCCAGTCGCCGGGGAAGATAACGGTTAGCGACCAGCAGAGGCTAATTTCTGATTTGGCCCCGCTGGTGTTCGACGGTCTTGGCTCTATTGACCTGTTGCCCGGTGCCTACGTCATTACCTACAATGAGGTTGTCCACCTGCCCAACAATGTTATGGCGCTGGCCAGACCGCGGTCGAGCCTGCTCCGCTGTGGAGTCACGGTGGACACTGCGGTGTGGGATGCCGGCTACTCTGGCCGTTCCCAATCCCTGATGATAGTCTATAATCCCCAGGGGTTCCGCCTGGAAAGGGGTGCCAGGATTATACAACTCGTTTTCTTGCGGCTGACCCAGGCGACGGAAGGCTACCGTGGCGCTTACCAGGGTGAAAACCTGTAGTCTTATATGGAGACCCTTTTGCTGCCATAGTTGTCTCAAACCCTCCCCTCCCCTATAATTACAGGGGAACCGATAAGACACAGTTACCATAGCTATACCAAATCATGACGAAGGGACGGTTAAAGGCATGATAACCACACTCTGGGGGAAGAAAGAAAAAGTAGAAATCTCCCCGGACAGACCTACAGTCATAATTGGGGAACGAATCAACCCCACGGGGAAGACCTGGCTGGCGGCAGCCCTTGAGCAAAGGGACTGGGACGTGTTGAGACAAGAAGCCACCAAGCAGATAGCCCAGGGGGCCAGGGTCATCGACGTCAACGTTGGAGCTGCGGGTATCGATGAGGCAGCCGTCCTCCCTGAAGCGGTAAGAGCGGTCTCTGAGGCAACCGGAGCCCCGATATCCATTGACTCATCAAATCTCCAGGCCCTTGAGGCGGCGCTTCGGGTGTGTGAAGAGAAACCCATCATAAATAGCACTACCGGTGAGGAAGCCCAGCTGTCAGCCATCTTACCTCTGGCCAAAGAATACGGCGCAGCCGTAATAGGTCTCTGTCAGGATGAGGGAGGGATTCCCCAGGATGCCGAGGGACGCCTTAAGATAGCCGAAAAGATTCTGAACCAGGCAAGGAGCTACGGCATAGAGGAAAACGATGTCCTTATCGACCCTCTAGTCCTTACGGTGGCCGCCGAAAACAGGGCCAGGCTGGTAAGCTTAACCACAGCCCGACTAGTCTCCGAAAGACTGGGGCTGAACATGACCATGGGCACCAGCAATGTATCTTTTGGTCTTCCCGACCGATACCTAATCAATAATAGCTTCCTGGCTATGGCAATCTGGTGTGGAGTGAACGCCCCTATCGTTAACCCGGGTGCCAAGGGGCTGGTTGAGGCAATCTTGACGGCCGACCTGATTAAAGGCAACGACGAATACGCTGCGCGGTATTTGAAGCACTATAGAAAAAGCCGCCAGCAGGCCGCTCAGGCGTAAGCCCGGTCGACCGTGGCATCCACCCCGAAACCGTCACAGAATTCTGTCTCAGAGGATTTTGTCACCTTCTCTGCAGGCTAAGCTAGTTATACCGCTTCCGCTATCTCTGGGGCTGGACAATAACCTTGATGCAATTCTGGGCCTCAGCGACGAGCTGGAAGCCCAAGCCTGTCTCGGCCAGACTCAGGCGATGGGTAATCATCTGGCGTACCGGGATAGTGCCAGCCCGAATCAGCTCCAGAGCCGCCTGATAGTCAGCAGGGCTACCGGCATAGGAAGTGGTGAGAGTTATATCATTGCGCCAAAAAAGCTCATTTATTGAAATCGGGATGGTAACGCCGGGGTTCGTCGGGGCGAAGAGGAGAACAGTGCCCCCACGCTCCACCGAATTGAGGGCCTGGGTAATGGCTGATACGGCACCGGTGCACACTATCACCAGGTCAGCCAGGCAACCCTGATTGACCTGGCGCAGTAAGGCGGGCAGGTCCTTATCGGCAGGGATGGTGGTATCAGCCCCGAACCGTTGCGCTGCCTCCAGCCGGTAGTCGGTGATGTCCGTCGCTATCACCTGACTTGCCCCCAGAGTACGGGCTAGCTGGATATGAAGCAGCCCGGCAATGCCGCTCCCGATGACGAGCACACTGCTTCCCGGCTGCATATGCGCCAATCTCTGTCCGCGCAGGACGCAAGCCAGCGGTTCAACAAATGTCGCCTCTTCGTAAGATACCTCGTCGGGCAAGGGGAATACCCCGCAGTCAACATTGATGGCGGGCAAACGGATATACTCGGCAAAGCCACCGGGGTCAAAGTTCGTCTGGCGGAGGGTATCGCAAACGGTGTGATGACCACTCAGGCAGTAGTGACATGTGTGGCAAGGAACGTGATGGGCCGCCGAGACACGCTCACCCTCACGGTAACGTTCAACCCCCTTGCCTACAGTCGCAATCTGCCCGCTAACCTCATGACCCAGCACCAGGGGCGCCCGGTCAAGGCGATACCACTCCATCACATCGCTTCCGCAGATGCCACAAGCCTCTACCCGCACCAAAAGCTCGCCAAAACCGACCCGCGGGACGGGCATCTCCTCCACCCGCACATCACGGTTGTTATACCACATGGCGACACGCATTCTTTTTCTCCCATACCGGGTCACGAACTCTTCGCCTTCTTCTCTTTCTCGAATAACTCCTGGGCCCGCTCCGGGGTAGCGTTCTGGTGAATAATGGCGCGCATAGCCTTAATCATGGCCACCGGGAAGTCGTTTTGCCAGATATTCCTGCCCAGGTTCACTCCTACAGCACCTCTCTGCATGCCATCATGGACAAACTCAAACACCTCAAGCTCGGTATCAACCTGGGGGCCACCCGCCATAACCACCGGAACGGGACAGCCCTGTACCACTTTGTCAAAGTTTTCACACCAGTAGGTTTTCACCACCCGTGCGCCCAGCTCAGCAGCGATGCGAGACGCCAAGGCTAGGTAGCGGGCGTCCCGTTTCTCAAGCTCTTTACCCACAGCGGTAACTGCCATTACCGGTATGCCATACCTTTCGCCCTCATCAACAAGCTTCGACAAGTTTAATAACGACTCTTTCTCGTA
>CAZMZA010000042.1:0-11206 GCA_964570635.1 uncultured Dehalococcoidales bacterium | reverse complement strand
CCTCACCACAGACAAAGGCGCCGGCACCCTCTTTGATGTGCACTGTGAAACCGAAGCCCGAGCCCAGCACATCATCGCCCAGGAAACCCCTCTCCTGGGCTTGACCGAGGGCGGTTCTGAGCCGACTTACCGCCAGGGGGTACTCGGCCCGGACGTAGATGTAGCCCTCGGCGGCACCGACAGCATAAGCCGCCACAGTCAGTCCTTCGAGAACAGCATGCGGGTCTGCCTCCAGGATAGAGCGGTCCATGAAGGCACCAGGGTCACCCTCGTCGGCATTGCAAATAACATATTTGGGTGAGTCGTGCGCCCGGTAACAGAATTCCCACTTGAGTCCCGTGGGAAACCCGGCTCCGCCACGCCCGCGAAGTCCGGACTGCTTAATCTCCTCGATGACCTGCTCGGGCGTCATATTGAGAAGTACCTTCCGCAGGGCCTGGTAGCCACCACGAGCAAGGTAGTCGTCAATCTTCTCCGGGTTAATATGCCCGCAGTTTCGCAGGATAACCCGCTCCTGTTCTTTGTAGAAGTTTATATCCGAGTAGTGCGGTACCGCTTGCCCACTGACCGGGTCACGGTAGAAAAGCCGTTCTACTGGCTTTCCCTCCCGGAGGTGTGCGGTCACAATCTCAGCCGCGTCTTCCGCCTCCACCTGGGTATAGAAAATACCATCGGGCTCGACGACAACGTTTGGTCCTTGCTGGCAAAAGCCGTGGCAACCGGTGAAATCGACCTCGCTGTCCTTCAGTTTTTGCCTTAATAACTCGGCCCGGAGCGCTTCAAAGACGGCGTCGCTCCCTCCGGAGACACATCCCGTGCCTCGACAGACAAAAACAGTACGGCGTTGCTGCATATTATGCCTCGTCCTTCTTGCTGAACAATCGGGCTACTTTCTGGGGGTTCATGTGACCGTAGGTATCCCTGTTGATTACAATATTCGGTGCCAGGGCACAAACACCGATGCAGGCGACGGTCTCCAGGGTGTACTCCAGGTCGGGGGTAGTTTCACCCTCTTCAATGCCAGTATGTTGCTTGACCAGCTTCAGTATTGTTTTCCCGCCCCGCACATGGCAGGCGGTTCCCCGGCATACCCGGACAATGTTCTTCCCCCGTGGTGCGGTGTAGAACTGGGTATAAAAGCTAATCACCCCCTGTACCTGGCTGGGAAATAATCCCAGACTGCTGGCGATATGCGGTATTGCCTCGGGAGGAATGTAGCCCGCCTCCCGCTGAACCTCGTGGAGAAGAGGTATCAGGCCCCACCGCTGTTCCCGGTAGGCGGCTATAATGCTGTCTATTCGCCTCAGGTCAACCTTCGCCGGTACCTTTGCCTTAGTCATCAGCGCCAGTCCTTTCCAACCTTACAGCACAGCCTTTGAGGGCGGGAGTCTTGGCCCGAGGGTCTAAGGCTATGCCAAATAGCTCATTGACCGGACTATCCGGGAACGACATGGGCATGAAAAGCATCCCCGAAGGTAGCGTTTCGGTCACCCTGACGGTGGTGGTTACCTCACCTACGGGTGAGACAACCCTAACCGTATCCCCGTTATCCAATCCAAGCCGTTTGGCGTCAGTCCTGCTGACTGCCACCCAGGCGTTAGGGGAGAATTTCCTCAGTCGTGAGGCTCTCGAGCTCCGGGAACCGCCACCAAAGTGGTACAGTATCGACCCGGATAAAAGGGTCAGGGGGTAGCCGTCCCCCGATACATTTGGTGGTGTGTATTCGACCAGGGAAAACCGTCCGAACCCGCTCGGGAACAGGCCCTGGTAAAGACGCCTTGTGACCAGGCGACCACGTTCTACATCAGGCCGTTCCAAATCCTCCGGCTCAAATTCCGTATCACCGAGGGGCTGGTATAAGGGAACTACCCCTTCAACTTCATCCATGACCTGCTGAGGGGAAGAGTACGGCATAGGATAGCCCATCGTGCTGGCTATTTGAAGGATTATCTCCCAGTCCGGCAAGCTATCGCCAACAGGCTCAATAGCCTTTCGTACTCGCTGAACCCTCCCTTCGAAGTTGGTGAACGTGCCTTCTTTTTCCGCGAAACCGGCGGCAGGTAAGACCACTGTTGCCAGCTTTGCTGTTTCCGTAAGGAACAGGTCAGTAACCGCAAGGAAATCGAGAGAGGAAAGGGCATTCCTGACCACGGATGGGTTCGGGAAGCTCGAGACCGGGTTTTCTCCCACAATTAACATACCCTTGACCTTTCCCGCCTCTGCCTGCTCAATCATCTCCACAGTGGTCAGCCCGACATTGGCAGGCAGGGAAACTCCCCAGCGCTCCTCAAACTTCTTCCTGGCCCCGTCATCATCTACCGACTGGTATCCGGGCAGGAAATCAGGCAAACTACCCATATCACAGGCCCCCTGGGCGTTGTTTTCCCGTTGCAGGGCAAAGATGCCTCCCCGGTGTCCTACATTCCCGGTCAGCATGGCCAGGTTAGCCAGAGCCATTACGCTATCCGTACCCGTGATATGCTGAGTAATCCCATTACCGTACACGATTGAAGCCTCTTCCGCCCCGGCGAAGATACGGGCGGCAAGCTCCACATCGCGACCCGGGACGCCGGTCACCTTCTTCACGTAGCCGGGTGTATACGTTTCCAGGCTCCTTGCCCACTCAGTGAAGTTGTCCGTCCGGCGAGTGACAAACTCCTCGTCCAGCAGCTTTTCGTTGACAATTACCCTGACCAGGCCGTTTATTAGTGCCACATCGGTGCTGACCCTGGGCCTCAGCCAGAGGTGAGCGAATGGAGCCAGTTTTGTCTGCTGGGGGTCAATCAGCAACAGCTTTGCCCCCCGGTGCTTGACAGCACGCTTTATGGCGTATCCCACCGCCGGGGCGGAGGCGTCAGGATTGGCCCCGATAACCATTATCACTTCTGACTGTTCAAGCTCATCGAGTGAGCTGGTTGTGCCCGGGAAGCCGATAGACCAACCCAGACCTACTCGACTGGCGGCGCTATACAGCCGGCTACCATTGTCGATGTTATTGGTACCCAGCACACCCCGGGCCAGTCTCTGTAGCAGGTAGTTCTCCTCATTGGTGCACTTGGAGGAACCGAGGATAGCCAGGCTGTCAGAGCCGTGATTTTCCTTGATTCGTTTGAATTCGGTGGCTACCCGGTCCAGAGCCTCCGGCCAGGACACTGCCTGAAAGTCGCCATTCGTCTTAACCAGGGGCCGGGTCAACCTCTCCGGGCTGTGCACGAAATCGTAGCCGTAGCAACCCCTGACACAGAGCGTATTGTGATTAACCGGACTTTCTGTACTCGGTCTGACCCGCACCAGTCGGTTATCTTTGACCTCCAGCCAAATGCCGCACCCACAGCCACAGAAGGGGCACACCGTATTGACAGCGGTCGCCGTCGTACCGGAGTAGGTCTTCTCCTTTTCCATAAGGGCACCGGTAGGGCACAGTGCCACACAGGTTCCGCAGAAGGTGCACTCAGACTTCTCCAGCGGGACATCATTCAGTGTTGTCGGCTTGGAAGCGGAGCCCCGGTGAATGTAATCGATTGCGCCCTCAACGACCAGCTCCTGGTCTGCCCGGATGCACTTGGCGCACAGGATACACTTGGAAAGGTCTCTTTCAATGAATGGATTGACCTCCTCAATAGCACCCGATAGGGGGATTCTTTGGAAGTCTACCAGCCCTATGCCCATCTCGGAGGCTATCCTTCGCAGTTGGCAGCGGTTACCCTTATCACAAACCAGACAGGAATCAGGGTGGCTGGCCAGCATGAGCTTGATAATCGCCTTGCGGTGTTCCACTACCCGTGGTGAGTGAGTGTTAATCACTACTCCTGGTGTTATCGGGGCAACGCAGGCAGCCAGCAGTGCGCCTGAACGTTCTTCTTCTACCAAGCAGAGCCGGCAGGCACCGGTTGGGGTAAGCTCTGGGTCGTGGCATAGGGTGGGGATGTCCACCCCTGACTCTCGGGCCAGGTCCAGAATGGTCATGCCCGTGTAGCCACTTACCTCTACGCCATCGAGCGTAATCGTAATTGGTTCTACTCGTGCCATCTTATAGCTCTGGCGGTACGGCTGTCTACTGGGCGACACTACGCACGAAGCGCTTCCCTTGGCTCACCGACCTTATGCCAGCCAGGAGCAGAGAGCTGACAGCTGTTTTGGGGATAAAGCCCAGCGCTCCCGCCTGGCGGCTCGCCAGGATATTCTCTTCATCATCGTACTGGGTCAACATCAACACCCTGGCTTGCTGGTATACCTTACATATCTGCCTTGTGGCATCCAGGCCGTTCATTACTGGCATGACTATATCCATCAGCACCACGTCAGGCGAGAGTTCGACAGTCTTCTCCAAGGCATCCCTTCCGTCTACTGCCTCTCCGACTACCTGCATGTCCCGTTGCAGGTCTAGCACCGCCCGAATACCATCCCTGACCATAGCATGGTCATCGGCTACCAGTACTTTAATCCTTCTGGTCACCTTGTCTAGTAGCTTCTCGATGCGGGGTAGCAGAGCTGCTGGCTCGATAGGCTTGCTCAGGAAGCTGTCAGCATCACACTGCATTCCCTCCTCCCGCCTCCACCCCATGAGGAGCTGCTTCTCCGGCGGGGCATTGATAACCAGAATGGGTACATCGTTTAACGGTGCTGTCTGTTTCAGCCACTGATGGAACAGGAAGGCGTCTCCCCGGGGCATAATCGTACCTAAGACGACCACATCAGGCTTTTGGATTCTGGCTATTGACTCAGCCTGGCCCCGGTTACTAGCGGTGAACGCGTTGTAGGATTTGGCGGTTAAGGACGACTCCATAGCTTGCGTAAAGCCGAGCTCTTCGTCCACAATCAGAATTCGAGGCTTGTCTCCCATCATTACCCTCCTTCCTCCAGCACTATCACTATGCCTTGTACCGGCACGGCAACCGGAAGTGCCCTTTGTTTTAGGATAAACCAGTGCCGAGGGGAACAAAAGAGGGTTTCCCCCTGTTAAGCAGGGGACTAATCCCTTGATTTTTCCGAGGGTTTCTCCCTGTACAGTTAACCAGAGCGAGGGAATGGGGTCATAATTATCGCGGGTAAACTCTGTGAGGCTGGTAAACGCCCCGAGCGTCAAATAGTTACGATGCCTTTACGCAGGGCATATTTGACCAGGTCGATGCGACTGTGGATGCCGAGCTTGGCCATGAGGCTGGTCTTGTGGCCTTCAACGGTCTTGGGGCTGATTATCAATATGTCGGCTATCTCCTGTGTGGAGTATCCCTCTGCCACCAGCTTGAGCACATCCCGCTCCCGGCTGGTCAATTGCTCATAAGGGTCGTGACTAACTCGTTCACCAGCCGTATGCTGGTAGTCCTCCACCAAGAACTTGGCTATGGATGGGGAGAGGTAAGAGTCCCCACTGAAGACAGAGCGGATACCTTGGGCGAGCTCTGAAGATGCCGCTACCTTGCTGATAAAACCGGAAGCACCGGCCTCGATAACTGGGAATACATACTCTTTGTCGTCATGTTGGGTGAGGACTAGCACCTGTGTTTTGGGGAACTCCCGGCGTATCCTGCGCGTGGCTTCAAGTCCGCCCATAATAGGCATAGCTATATCCATAAGCACCACATTAGGCTGCAGTTCTTTGACCTTCTTCAGCGCTTCGCTACCGTTGGCCGCTTCCCCTATTACCTCTATGTCCCCGGCCAGCGCCAGCAGGGCACAAATGCCGTCCCGCACAATGGTATGGTCATCTACTACCAGTACTCTTATTTTCTGCATTTTCAGCCCCCCGGCTTATTGGGACTCTGGCCCGGACGTTAGTCCCGTGGCCGGGCTGAGACTCAATCGAACAGGTGCCGCCGAGGAGGGCAATCCTCTCTTTCATACTGAACACACCCCGCCCCCGCCCGCTTTCTTCGACATCGGTAATTTTTGAGACATCAAACCCTTCACCATCGTCGCTAATTTGTATCAGGAGGTCATCGTCCCCATATTCCAGGACGATGGTAGCATTCTTGGCTCTGGAGTGCTGGGCGATGTTACCTATGGCTCCTTGGGCAAAGCGGAAAAGCCCCGCTTCAACTTCCAAGGGCAGACGTTGCTCATTGCCTTTACCCTCCATCAGCACATTGATGCCCAGCGAGCGGAGACTCGCCTCAGCATACCGGCGAATGGCAGGGACCAGCCCCAATGTATCCAGCAAGGCAGGACGGAGGTCAGCAATCAACCGGCTTATCTCGCTATGCACTTGAACCGCCAGGGACTGCACCTTCTTTAACCTGGTGATGAATTCGGTGTCCTGGTTGCCGGACATCTCGGCCATGTCCACCAACGCCTGTAGCTGCAGTGCCAGTCCGGAAAGCGCCTGACTGGTTTCGTCATGTAGCTCCCGAGCGATCCTCTTCCGCTCCTCCTCGTGAGCCGCTAAGGTTTGCCGAGCAAGCTGTCGGTATCTTTCTCTCGCCTTTCTCAGTCGCTCATATAGCGTTGCCTGCTCGATAGCCACGCCAAGCTGGTCCCCAATCGAGTGCAACAGGTGCATGTCATTTATGGTGAAGCGATGTGGTTGGCGGCTGGCAATATTTATTACCCCCAGAACCTTATCCTTGGCCCGGAGAGGAACGCTGATGAATGCCCTTAGACCTTCGCTGCTGACCAGGTCCGGGTAGGCAGCGCGCGGGTCCGTGGAGATGTCTTCCAACAGCACTGACTTGCCGCTTTGAGCTACCCTGCCGGCAACACCCTCGCCCAAGCGGAGGCGCATTTCCTCAACGTATTTGGTGCTCAAGCCCTGATGGACGCGATAGGAGAGCGTCTGGGTCTCCTCGTCCATAAGCAGGATTCCCCCGAAGTTTCCGTCCATAATATTCAGCGCGTTATCGAGGGCTACCCTGAGAATAGCATCCAAGTCCCACAGGCCGCTGAGCGCCGCTGAGACGCGACTTAAAGCCAGAAGCTCATGATGCTGCCTCTCCGTCACGTCCTCTTGATGCTGTGTCTCCATGCTATCTGGTCCAGCCGATTCTATAAAACAGGTTGCTTAAGATTAGCCTATATTAAGTTTCAGCACCTGTCAAACTCTGACTGACGCTGATTATAAGTCTGCCATCCATGCCAGACCATTGCTTGTCTTGTTTACGTCGCCCTTACGAAGGGGCGTTCCCTTTCCTCTTGACAGGGTCTCCGGGCAGGCCTACATTATCTTTATCTCGGAGGCACCAAATGATAACCCTGACAGACTCAATCGAAATTAAAGTAACACCGGAAAAGGTCTTTGCTTGGCTCACGAATATTAAGAACAGGGAAGATTATCTGGCATGGCACCCTGACCACACAGACTGTATTTGGCTGAAGGGTGAACCGTTCCAGGTCGGTTCCATCGTTTATTTTGAAGAGTATCTTCATGGAGAGCTACATAAGTTGAAATTCCTGTGCACGAAAATAGTCCCCAATAGGCTAATCGAATACAGGCCCTTATTTCCCTGGTCGTTTTTCATGCCCAAATGCAGCTTCGCCATGGAGCCCCGGAAGGGGGGTAGTTGCATCTTTACTGCCACCATTAATCTTAGAGCCGGGCCGCTCTTCAGGAAATTCGGCGGCAAACGTCTGGACGCCATAAAGCAACATATGAAAGAGGAGGGAGAGAACCTGAAAAAAATACTGGAAGGGGATAAATAATCACCTGGCGGAAATAACTGCGGAACGAAGTGTTCAATATAGGAAAAACGGCGGGAAATTCGCGACTGGAAACAAGAAGAGTGGTAGCGGGGGCTGGATAAAAAGTAGAACCTTTAGTCTTTCTCCTCCCTCTCTAACTCCTCCACAATGTATTTGTCCATAATTCTAAGGGCTCTGTTGGCGATATCAGGGACGGAAGAGTTTCCCTCCTTGTTGGCCAACTCCTCAATAGTTTGCACCAGTTCTCTTATCCGGGCGAAGTCTCTATCTCTGATGTAAGGCATGCTTCTCACCTCTGACCTGGCAAAGCTAGTTCATGTCGCTATGGGTTGCCGAAAGCCCTAAGCTTAGCTGATACTGCCTGAAAGCCATTAATCCTGCCCTGCTTCCTGGGCAAATAGCTTGAATTCACAGTGAGGGTCGCCTTTGGCGACGCATTTTGTCTCCACACAGGAATAGGAACGGTACGGTTTGACCAGCTCAGCATATGCCTCAGCCATCCCGGCAAAAAACCCGGCCAGAAAATGGCACACCGGTCTTCCCAGCCCGTCGTTTTTGAATGATTCAGCAACGCTGGAGTATCTCACTGTGAAAATAAACTCCTCTCCCCGCTGTATGGTCTTACCCCTGCCGTGACCGTAAGTCTGGATATACAGGGGTAACCTTGATACGCGGTTGGTAAAATCATCCTGGTCTTTTAGGGTTACCCGGTAGGCCGCAATCAGGTTCTTCTGAACCTGGTAAGTCCCCTGCTTTGCCGATTCGTATATTATTTTACCTGTCTCCTCATAGCCGAGAGCGATAAATAGCCGACGATATATTTCAGCAATTATGGTGTTACTGAGCAGGACATGGCTATCATCGCCTACCAGTAAATGTCTTGCCTCACTATCCCGGGTTATGAAGCCCGGGAAATCAACCATTACCTTCTCTCCCATTGGCTAGGCCCCCTTAGTCTCTCTCATTAAGCATCCAAATAATAGTTCAAGGGGGCTAAAAATGTCAATCGAAGAATTTCTGTAAATTCTGCTGCAGGGGGTTGACAATTTATCGGATTTGTTTTATTTTAATTTTGAAATCTTAAATATTTTAAAAAAGGGAGCAGAGATTAGATTTAACGCCCTGAAGTAATAGTTGTAGAAAACCAAACCAGGAGGTTAGAGATGGCTACAAGGCTGGAGACGGCTACCAAGGAGGCGCTGGAAGGTATAGTGGGCGCGCAATATGTTGTTGATGACCCCGAGACGCTGAAGAAATATTCCGAGGACTTTAGCTTTGTGCAGCCCAGAATGCCGAGGTACGTCGTCTATCCCGGAAGCACGGAAGAAGTTCAGGGGGTAGTCAGGTATGCCAATGAGTGCCTGATACCGGTAACCCCCCGCTCCTCAGGCATCAGTTTTTACGGGGCCGGTATACCCAGCCAGGGGGGGATTATCCTTGACCTGAGCCGGATGAATAGAATCTTGGAGATTGATGTGCGGAACAGGAAGGTGAAGGTTGAGCCTGGCGTTACCTGGGCTCAGGTGCAGCAGGAGCTGGAGAAGCACGGACTGATGGTCTGCAATCCGTTATTACCCCACCCGGCCAAGTGGGTGCTCACCAGTGCCATGGAAAGAGAGCCAATCCTTATCGCTAAGAGTGAGTACAGTGAGACCCTGCTTACCGCCGAGTTGGTCCTGGCCAGCGGAGACCTGTTCTGGACAGGGACAGCCATAGCCAAGGGCATGAAGGGTCAAGCCTTCCCCGACGCTCTCATCCCGGGCACCAGGCTCTTCCTCGGCAGTCAGGGCACCCTGGCCATCATGGTCTGGGCAAATATAAAGGCTGAGCTTTTGCCTACGATGGACAAGCTCTTTTTTGTACCTTTTGAGCGGATTGAGGATGTTGCTGAGCCCATATACCGGATTCAGCGGCGCATGTTGGGCAACGAGTGCTTTGTTCTGAACAGCTTCAATCTGGCTGCCATTTTAGCCGAGAAGTGGCCGGAGGAATTTGATAGCCTGAGGGAGACCCTGCCTCCGTGGACGCTCGTCCTCTGTTTATCCGGCCTGCGTAGACTTCCGGCAGGGAGGATTAAGTATGAGGAAGAAGCTCTCATGAAGTTGGCCTCAGAGCTTCACTTTGAGCCGCGTCGTACCGTAGGCGGTATTCCCGCACTGGATAGAACGGTGCTGAAAATGCTGCGGAAACCGTGGTCGGGAGACGGCTACTGGAAGTTCCGCTACAAGGGCTCGTGCCACGATATCTTCTTCCATACCACGCTGGACAGGGTTCCCGAATTCATCGCGGTTGTGAACGGGGTGGCAGCCAGATACGGGTACCCAACCAAGGACATAGGCGTTTACCTTCAGCCAATAGAACGAGGGCGCATCTGCTTCTGCCAGTATGGCTTCCATTGCGACCCGGACGATGCCAAGGATGTGGGCAGGGTTCGGAAAATCTACCTGGAAGCCAGCGAGCTGGCAATGAACATGGGCGGACTCTTCACCACCCCCTACGGTCCCTGGGCAGATATGGTATACAGCCGGGCGGCCACCTATACGGCTACGTTGAAGGTGGTCAAGAATGCCCTCGACCCCAATAACATACTGAACCCCGGCAAACTATGTTTCTAGAAAGACTATCATCTTAGAAGGAGGCAGCGAAATGGTAACTACAAAAGGAAGGGTAACGGCAAAAGAGAAGGCGCTACCTAAGGATGACTGGCATATAAAGTACTACTGGGACTTGAGAAAGAACGCTTGGTACTGTGCCCGCTGCTCCGTCTGTAAGTCGGTGGACCCCTGGGAAGTCAAGAGCGCCAGATTCTCTAAAATCTGCCCCTCCAGCGTGTACTATATCTTTGACGGTTACTCTTGTCAGGGGAGAATGGATGCAGCCGTGGCCTTGATAGACGGAGATTTGAAGTACGAGGACTGCCCGGGTCTGCTGGACGTATATTACCGGTGCAACCTGTGTGGCGGCTGTGACGCCATGTGTAAGCGCGTGCAGGATATGGAGCCCCTCAGGGTGATTCAGGAGATGAGAGCCGGACTGGTTGGGGATGGTCATCTCCTTCCCGCTCATCGGCCCTTTATCGATAGCCTCCGTAAGGAAGATAACATGATGTTGAAGTCCAAGACCGAGCGGGGCAAGTGGGCCAAGGGTATGAGGGTCAAAGACCTGACCACGGACAAGGCTGAGGTTGCCTTCCATGCCGGCTGCCGCTTGAGTTTTGATGAGGAACTGTGGAGGGTAGCCAGAACCGCGGTAACCCTGCTCAAGAAAGCCGGTGTGGATGTCGGCATTATGGGTAAAGATGAGATGTGCTGTGGTGTTAAGGCTTATGAAATGGGATACCAGGGGGAACTTACCAAGTATGCCGAAAGTAACCTGGAGGCCTGGAGCAACGCTGGCGTCAGGACAGTGGTTACTGCCTGCTCCGATTGTTATTATGCCTTGAAGCACCTTTACCCCGAGTTTGGCTCCAAGTTTGAAGTCCTCCACCTGGTGGAATTTACCGACCGCCTCATCAAAGAAGGTAAGCTCAAGTTCACCAAGGAGGCTCCTATGACCGTCACCTACCATGACC
>CAZMZA010000041.1:0-11798 GCA_964570635.1 uncultured Dehalococcoidales bacterium | reverse complement strand
TGTAGGCGGTACCCTGAGCGCCCAAAAAAGCATGGTTGGCCAGGCTGGACGCCTGGGAGCCAGCCTCCGGAGTGCCGTTGAATAAGCCCCTCTTCATAGCTTCAGCCGATACCTGAGCATGGGTAACATAGGGCTCAACTATGGCATACATATTCTTCTCGTCTATTTCCAACCTGTCCATCCGCTTGGGGTCAACTATGCACCAGTACGGCTTGCGGGCCACAATAATAGGGAATATGAGTCCAGAGCCAATTACCGAGAAGGGGAACTCATAGCGGTTGGCTAACCTGATTATTTGTTGCACGTCCTCGGTGCTCCCGGGCAGAACGACGAGTTCTGGACTCCGCCGGTACAGGGAACCTACAGCATAAAAGTCCCGGCTGTAGGCCTGGGTTACTGCCGGGTCGTCGGAGACGTATTCAGCGCCGAGAACATTGACCAGCTCATTATATATCAGCCTGTGTTTTTCATCTCCTAGCGGCATTTCAACTTCCCTCCCTTGGGTCAAGCAGCGAGCAAGCCCGTAACATACAAATTTAGCCCTTCCTCCAGACCTTGTCAATACCGAAATAGCCACGAACCGTGTCCTTATGATTTGAGACAGCAACCTTGCCTGGAGAGACTATAAGACTTCTCTTCGCCCTTTTGTCACACCAGGGTCAAACGGAGTAGAATGGGGGCCAGGGAAAAAGAGAAGGCTAGCGCCAGCCAGTAAATGAAAGGCGGGAAAATGATGGACAAATTTCTACGAATCGATATGACGACGGGAAAAGCGACTCTAAGCGAAATCCCCGCCAGATATTCGGGGCTGGGCGGCCGGGGAGTGACCTCAGCCGTTACTGCCAGTGAGGTACATCCCCAGTGTCACCCACTGGCAGAAGAGAATAAGCTGGTTATAGCTCCGGGGCTGCTTACCGGTACGCCGGCATTCTCCAGCGGCAAACTGTCAATCGGAGCCAAGAGCCCGCTCACAGGCGGTATCAAGGAATCCTCCACCGGCGGGCTAGCGGGACAAAAACTGGCCCGGCTGGGTATTGCCGCCGTCGTTATTGAGGGGTTACCGCCCCCAGATAGTGCGTACATCATCCATATAGGTGGTAACGGGGCAGCCATTATCCCGGCGGAAGAACTCAAAGGTCTGGGTAACAATGATACTGTGGCTAAACTGACCGAAAGATACGGTGATAAGGCAGGTTACATATCTATCGGTGAGGCCGGGGAGATGAAATTAGCCGCCAGCAGTATTGCCACCACGGATATGGACAACGTCCCCTGCCGCCACGCAGGGAGAGGGGGACTGGGAGCGGTGATGGGCAGCAAGGGCGTCAAGGCAATAATAGTCGATGACAGTGGAACACCATCCGCACCGGTGGGCGATTTGAAAGAGTTCGCCAGGTACAACAAGACGTGGGCCAAGAGCCTGCTGGATGACCCCAATACGGGTCGGGGGATGCCCGCTTACGGTAGTGCCGCCGGAACCTCGATAATGGACCAGGAAGGGGCCTTCCCCACCAAGAACTTCAGATACGGACAGTTCGAAAGTGCCTCAAACATATCGGGGAAGACAATGCGTCGAATCATAAAAGAAAGGGGAGCAAGACAGACCCTGCCCTGCTCTCCTGGTTGCGTTATTCGCTGCCACAGGACCTACTTCGATAAAGACGGCAACTATCTGGGTAAAGGACCGGAGTATGAGACGATATGGGCCTTCGGGGCTAATCTGGAGATTGATGACCTGGACGTGGTCGTCGAACTTGGTGAGATATGCGACGATTGCGGGGTCGATACCATAGATACCGGCGTTGCTATAGCGATGGCGATGGAAGCCAAAATCAAACAATTCGGTGACGGGCAGGGAGCCCTGGAACTAGCCAGAGAGATAAAGAAGGGGAGTTATCTGGGCAGAATTCTGGGCAGTGGCGCCGCCACAGCCGCCAGAGTATTTGGAGTCAACCGTGTGCCGGTGGTGAAGGGGCAGGCAATGGTAGCGTATGAGCCGCGAGTTATTAAGGGGATGGGTGTTACCATGGCTACCTCGCCGATGGGTGCCGACCATACTTCGGGCTATTGCACCGCAGCCAACCTTGGCTGGACAAAAAACTGGCGCTATGTGCCCAAGTTACAGGTATGGGGCAGGTTGACCTGTCGCGGGCAATGCAGGTATCAATAGCGGCTATGGATTGTACCGGCTTATGCATGTTCGCCCACACGCCGCTGGTCAACGCACCCGAGGCTCTACCAGGAGTCCTCGGCATGATAAACACCAAGTACGGGTGGAACTGGAGTGAGGACGACTTCGATATGCTGGGTAAGACAGTGCTCCGGATGGAGCGTGACTTCAACACCAGGGCAGGCTTCTCTCGAGCTATGGACCGTCTGCCCCTGTTCTTTTATAAAGAGCCGGTGCCACCGTTGAACACGGTGTTTGATATACCAGACAGCGAACTGGACCGCCTTTACGATTTCTAAGTGAGGCCAGCATGACCGTACTGCTTTTACCTGATAGCGGTTGTGCCAGAATCAGACATGTTGAAGCGAGGTAGCCGGCATTGAGTTTACCCCCCTGGGTTCCGTCGCCCGACAACATAGTGAGGAAGATGCTGCAAACTGCTCAGGTTGGGCAGGAAGACGTGGTCTGTGACTTAGGCTCCGGCGATGGACGTATACTTATTGCCGCCGTACAAGATTTTAAAGCCAAGAAGGCTATTGGCTATGAGATCCTAGAACACCTTTACCAGACCTCTCTGCAGGAAATTGAAAAGCGAAAGCTTGGTGATAAGATAGAACTACATAAAGGGAACCTGTACGAGGCAGACCTTACCGAGGCTTCGGTTGTAACACTCTATTTGTCGCACGAGGTTAACGAGCTTCTAAGACCAAAACTTGAAAAAGAACTCAGGCATGGAACCCGGGTAGTCTGCCTGATTTCTAAAATAAATAACTGGCAACCAAGTGCTCTTGCCTGGGGCGGGGAAGTCCCTCACTTCCGGATGCCTCCGGTATACGGCTGCGCTTTCATTTACTACCCAATCTATTTGTATACTATACCCGACGCCTTTGAAGTCGCCTAAACCTTGCTGAAGTACAATAGTGTGCTATAATGTCTCGGGCATAGGTAATAGAAGTTAGCCCTTAGGAGGATGCCGATTTCGTCACATGCTAAACTGATTGTTAATCCGATTCTGTCACACGCCAAACTGATTGTTAATCCGACTGCCGGTGCCGGAAGGACGGCTAAGAAATGGCCGCAGATTATGGCCCTGCTGAAAAGTATCGGGCTACATTTTGAGCACGAATTGACAGAAGCCCCGGGGCATGCCATCGAACTTGCCAAATCAGCCGCCAAGAAGGGTTACGAACTGGTAGTGTCTGTAGGTGGCGATGGCACAATAAATGAGGTCGTGAATGGCTTATATGATGCTGGTAACATCGGAGATGTGATGCTGGGCATCATATGTACCGGGACAGGCGGCGATTACATCCGCACCATCGGCATATCCCGTCACCATGAAGAAGCTTGCCAGCGTCTAATGCATTCGAGCAGGCTCGTGGTGGACCTCGGTGTTGTGGAATACATAAGCAACGGACAGATGGCGAAGCGGCTCTTTGTGAACTTCGCCGGCCTGGGCTTCGATGCTGAAGTAGTCAAGGCCACCACGCAGAAATTCAAAGCCCTGGGTAGCGTAGCTTCTTACCTGGCCGGGTTGCTGACTACATTCCTGTTTTACCAGAACAGGGAGGTATCTCTCAACCTGGATGGGGAAGCTGAGGGGGGAAAGGTCTGTGCTATCATGATGAGCAACGGCAGGTATGGGGGAGGGAGTATGCTTGTGGCTCCTAACGCCGACCCTATGGATGGCCTTCTTGATGTCCTGATAATAGGTGATTTGAGCAAACCAGACCTCCTCTGGTCACTGCCCCGGGTCTACAGGGGGACTCATCTTACTCACCCCAAGGTCACTGCTAAGAGGGTAAAGAGGATAGAGATAAACCCTGGACAGCAGATGTCTCTCCAGGCTGATGGTGAGCTTCTGGGAGAGACCCCTGCCCAATTCTACGTAATGCCCGCCGCATTAAATGTTCTCATCTAGGTTGACGCGTCAGAACATGCGTGAGGCGGTTCCTGAAGAAGTCTGTCTATGACCGGATTCTCCATGCCCAGCAGAGCCGGCTTAAATCACATCTGGATACAGCCAATCCCGTGGAAGGGTTTGTCCAACGCAATAAATAGGCATGCCTTGGTAAACAATTAGTCGCAGATAGGAGCCGAAAATGACCAGCCAAGAACTAGGAACCGCCCCCGCCAGACTTTCACTATTAGACCGCTTTCTGACACTCTGGATTTTCCTGGCAATGGGCCTGGGGGTAAGCCTCGGCTATTTTGTCCCCGGGGTGGCTGACTTCATTGGCTTCTTCCAAGTGGACACCACGTCAATCCCCATAGCTATAGGACTCATCCTTATGATGTACCCCCCGCTGGCTAAGGTTAGGTACGAGGAGATGGGCCCGGTGTTCCGTAACTGGCGGGTGCTCGGCCTTTCGTTGGTGCAAAACTGGTTAATTGGCCCGGTTCTGATGTTCTTCCTGGCAATCCTCTTCCTTGGTTTCCTATGGCCATACCCCGATTACATGGTGGGCCTGATTATGATTGGGCTGGCACGCTGTATCGCCATGGTCATCGTGTGGAACGAGCTGGCCAAAGGGGATTCTGAGTATGCCGCCGGTCTGGTAGCACTAAACTCCGTCTTTCAGATAATCTTCTACTCGGTTTATGCCTACATCTTCATAACCATCCTGCCAGTGTGGTTCGGGCTGGAGGGCTCTGTGGTGCAGGTCACCATCGGCCAGATAGCTGAGAGCGTGTTTATTTACCTAGGTATCCCCTTCTTCGGAGGCATGATTACCCGGTTTGCCCTTATCAAGGCAAAGGGACGCGAGTGGTATGAAAGCAAATTCATCCCGAAGATAAGCCCTATAACACTCGCCGCACTCCTCTTTACCATCGTGGTAATGTTTTCCCTTAAAGGCGAGATAATTGTTCAATTACCGCTGGACGTGGTCCGTATTGCCATTCCCCTCCTGATTTACTTCGTGCTCATGTTCCTGCTTTCGTTCTTCATGGCCAAGAAAGTAGGTGCTGACTATCCCAAGACAGCAACCATCGCCTTCACCGCTGCCAGTAACAATTTCGAGCTGGCTATTGCGGTAGCCGTGGCAGTGTTCGGTATTGGTTCTGGACAGGCATTTGCCGCTGTAATTGGTCCCCTAATCGAGGTGCCTGTGCTCATCAGCCTGGTAAATGTAGCCCTGTACTTCAGGAGGAAGTTTTTCGTTGAGGAACTGAGGGTGGGAGTAGCCACGGACCCGAAGAGGAAAGACTAGCTGTGGAGATACGAAAGAGGCAGCGCTAAAGGATTACCTCACCGGCAGGAACAGCTATTCGACCTACATCTGCCAAACAGGTTGAAGCTGCTGGAAATCAATTAGCCCGCTTTCAGCTGCATTTTCGATTTCAACCCCAGCTTCAACCGCTGCTGCCACTGGATTCAGCCCACCAAGTTGTATAACACCAACTCGATTTATCCCGACGGGAATCTGGCAGAGTGGCTCACTAGTATCACCCAGAGCAAGTACCCCGTCAATACCAGCTTCCTTGAGCAAGGCAACTTTCTCTTCGAAGAGTGACCTCGACGGTGCCGGTATGGTGCGAAAAACACCTATTATCTTGCCATCTCCCGTCCTGGCAGCCTCCCCTACGCTGGTCATCTTAGCACGAATAAACTGCTCAGAGGGGTCCAGTGAAGTGCCGGAATAATCGATTATGCCCACAAAGCGTCTCGGCTTTAAACTTCTCACTTCAAGGACACCCCCGAACCTATACTCTGTTGGAATGCCAGCCTTAAGAAGCACCCCGTTTATAACCACACTACAAACGGTAGCTAAACCAATTTTCCCACTGGGAATAACCACAGAACCAAGTTTCTTGCCTTCAGGCGCTGAGGCCACTAAATCACTGACACATATTCCAGCTTTGAAGGCATCTTTCATAGCTGATAATGCCGCCTTAAACTTGTCCTTATCAATAAACGAGGTATTTATCGATAATTGTCCGGTTCTTTTTTGGGGGTCAAAGGTAGTTTGGAAGGCTAACATTTCGAGCCTTTCACGTATGAAACCGAGTTGTTCTGGAGCCAGTGCGTCCTTAACTTCTTTGAGTCCTGCAGTGGTGATCACTCTACCATTCCGACCCAACGGCTGAGTATAACCTCTCTCGTCTGCTATCCTCAGGTGATATCTAACTGCCCTCTCACTTAAGAAGATTCCCTCGCGCTCCAGCTCACGAGCAATGGTGATTGAACCTAAAGGCTCAGAGTACCTACCTAGGATCTTAAGAATGGCAATGATTTTCCTTTCTGTATCTGAGCCAAAACCTTGTTGTATTGGCATTCTTCTTGTGTCCTTAGAGTAGCCTTGAGTCATTATACCACTTAAATCCCGAAAACTAAATAGCTAGTCAGGTTCTGTCCTTCCTTTCTTGTATTAGAGGCAGGGTATCAAGGCACTTGTGCCAGCAGCACCAACCAAGCGCAGAATGCACTGCTCCACACCAGCGTCTCAGCCGGAGCTATCGTTGACCAAAGCCGCAGTCGCCGCCAGCCCACAGAGAGCTTTTATTCGTAGGTCCTGAATCTGCGAGAAGTGCCACCCGTGTGACTAACCGATGAACCGAGGGCGTAACGATCACCAAGCCCGTTATGACGACCCTCGATAATGTCTATGGCTTCTTCCCGGTAAGCATTCATCAGGTAAGGGATACCGGTGACCTTGGCGCATTCCTCGGTCAGTGACATCAGGGCACTGCGGCTCATTGCCGGTATGCTGAAACACCTGGCGCCAGCCATCAGTTGCTGTAATCCTACCCTTATCTTTTCACAGTAGCTGTATATTCCCAGCGCCCCCATCGGGATGTTATTCATCTCGTCTGCGCCGACTAAATCCTTGACGTCTTCGTAGCAAACAAATATTTCCTCCAGGGTTGAGCCGAACTGACTTACGGTATTGGGTAGCTTACCGTCCTTAATCCACTGGGCAATGTTCTTACCGACCATACCTGGAATCATCAGTGCCCGTCCCATACATACCGCCTTAGTAAAGGGTGCTCCCAGAGCCAGCGCCTTGAAGACGCCATCCTCACTGCTGAAACCACCGGCAAAGGCAATATCAGGCACTCTTTCGCCCCTGTTGGCCAGCCGCCGGCAGAAATCATAGGCTGCGGAATGCAGGTATAGACCGGGTATACCCCATTCCTCCATCATGCGCCAGGGACTCATTCCGGTACCCCCGCCAGCGCCGTCTATGGTCAACAGGTCAATGTTGGCTTCCGAGCCCCACTTGATCGCCATCGCCAGCTCGCGCAGGCTGTAGGCACCTGTTTTCAGAGTGATGCGTTTAAAGCCCAGGGCACGCAGGCGTTCGACCTCAGCATAGAATGATTCCTCGGAAATAAATCCGAGACGGCTGTGACGCTCAAAGTCCTTGAGTGAACCGTCCTTAAACGCTGCCTGATTGATGGGGTGCGACGGGTCAGGGGTAATGATATAGCCACGTCCTTGTAGCTCCAGGGCTCGTTCCAGGCTGTCTACCTTGATTTCCCCGCCAATACACTTGGCACCCTGGCCCCACTTAAGCTCGATGGTATCAAGACCGTGTTTCTGGCTGACATACTCAGCAACACCTAGCCGGGTATCCTCCACATTCATCTGCACCAGGATTTCGCCGTAACCACGGTAGTAACGGCGGTAAATCTCAATGCGGCGGTCCATGTCCGGTGAAGAAATAATCTTTCCGTGACTATCGAGTTCAAGCTGGGGGTCAATACCGCAGACGTTTTCACCACAGACAAGGGTAATTCCACTTAGAGCAGCGCCGACAGCAAAATGCTCCCAGTTCCTCCGAGCTATCTCAGTAGAACCCAGTGCCCCGGTGAATACAGGCATCCTCATCCTGACTTTTCTATCCCAGCCATATTCCGTCTCGGTATCCACTACCGGGAAAATAGCCGTGTCTGAGTCTGCAATAACACCATCTGGCAGTCCATTGGCTCCAAGAGCATACCCCTGGATATTCAGGTGTGAGTAATCAACCGGGTAGTTCTTGTCACCGCCGGCAGTAATCTCACCGAAAGGCCCGGGATAAATAAGCTCGCGGCCACGGAACGAGGCCTTGAATACCTCGCAGTTTCCAGTGCAGCCATCAACACAGCGACTGCAAAGTCCGCTCATCGGCACTACACTCTTGGAACGATTGACAGTCCTTGTGGCATCATTGGCATTTGGTCTCTGTAAGTTCATTTTCTGTCCTCCTATTTCTTTTTATCCAGAAAGCAAACGGCACTGCGGGTCTGTGGGTCAGCAATAACCTTAGCCGTAGTGCCGTTCGCCGCTGCTCTCACATCAATCACTTGAACCACCTCCTCAAAGCTGCTTAATTCCGGCAGTAAGTCCTTCAGTATATTGGGGGAGTTGGCAAAGAATTCGGTGTTAAAATCTGCGGTTTTATCACCAGGATAGACGGGAAGATAGAGTATCTCCGCCTCTACCAAATCCTGGAAGAAGTGGGTTCCGTAAGAGACCTCTGGCTCATGTCCTCCCTCCCGGCGTGCCACTTCAACCAGAACCGATGTGCCATCAATATCCGAATAGCTAACGTTTACACCAAGCTCAACGTTGTTGCTGCCCCAGCGACCTGGACCAATCATCATAACTCTGCCCTTACGCCCGTGCAGGTTCTCATTTAGCTTGCCAATAACCCGTCCCAGAGTCTTCTTAATATCAACAGTTGCTGCTTCGGCATATTTCTGCGGGTCAACGTAGACGATATAACGGATATCGTTAACCACACCGGCGCTTATCGCCTTGTTGGACCGGAACAACACTCGTTCTTTAGAGAGATTTTTGGGAATACTGAGGGCAACACCCTCTGACTTGGGTACACGTAATGAGCGGCATTGTAGCAAGTTGACCCTTACTTTACCCTCATTATCGACATAGGCTGTAAATTCAATATCTATCGGCTGACCCCAGGCCTTTTCTAGCTTGGTTAACATCTCTCCAATGATATCGACCAGTCTGGTGCGTTTTATCAGATTATTGAAGGTCAAAACTAGGTTCTTTTCCGAACCGGCCGACGGAGCTCCGACCCAGTCGCGCAGATAACCATCGGCTATCTCAGACGCTAGTAAGTGAAAAGCGGGGTATTTGTTCCCCTTGATTACTTCGGCAAAAGGCTTGACCTCAAAGGTATTTGCTTCGAGGTCAAGAAGGTCCACCATGCGCTGCGAATATTTGGCTATTTCCATACCAATCTCTGGTCTGAGTTGGGGATGGCTAACCGCAATCATTCTTGGATAGTCATCGCTAACCCGGTTCACGGCGCGAGTGCCCAGACCGAACACTAGTCGTATCATCCCCTTTTTGGGGTCAATACGGTTTGTCCAAGCATAAAGGTTCCGCGAGAAGGCAACCCCGGCCAGACTGGGGAAGAAGTATTGCCTGTAGGGCATACCCGAAACACGTTGTACCAGGATTGCCATCTGTTCATCACCTTCACCAAGACCGCGCCTATGGCGATATGACAGGGCATCCGGGTTCAGAGTGCTGGCATAGACCAGTTTGATTGCTCTTAAGAAGGCCTCCAACCGGTCTTCGGGGCTACCTTGGTTGGCACAGAACTCGCTGTAGTACTTTCCGGCAAAGGCGTCCGTGAAGCCGTCCTCTAGAAGGCTTGAAGAGCGGACAATGATTGGAGCCTGTCCGTAGTAATCGAGCATGCTACGGAACTGCTCCATTGTTTCTTCGGGGAAATGACCCGCCAGAAACTGCTGCTCTACTTTAACAAAGTCATCTTTTGTGAGCTTACCCGTTTTTGATAGTTGTAGCCTGAGTTGAAACAGGTCATTGTTTACCAGGAAAGTGAAGAACACATCCGAGCCGATGTAGAACGAATCATGCTCTTCGAGCACTTGGGTAAAGTCAGTCTCGCCCTTGTCCGCAACCAGGACACGTCTCGCCAGTAGCATGCCAGCTGCTTTACCACCAACCCGCCCAGAACCAATAAGACGGTCTCTGACTTGAAGTAGGTCATCCAAGGTCAAGTAGCGGTCGGACAGCTGATTCAACTTTTCATGGTTACCAATCATCATTCGTGAGAGTGTTTCCTTTAGAACCTTGGTTTCGCGAGTCGGCTTCACTAGATCCGCATGGGTTTCCTTGTACTGCCTCAGCATGCGGTAGACAGTTTCCCAAGGTGCAATAGATTCAGAGCTGATACTAACTGGCCGTTTGCTGGCGACTGTCAATACCGTGGCCGCATCGTCGCTGCGAAGGACAGGCTCCCAGCCGTCAGCAGTAACCCGATGAGGTAAAAACATATGCGGAGAGTAGCGATCCCAGACTTTCAACGGTTGAATATATACATTATCGCCGACATGATACACATCAACCAGTATCTGAGTAATATTGCGTATACGGGTTATGGCTCCGTGGCCATGCTGTCCACGCCTGAGAGCGAAGTAGGCCACAGCGTCAACTTCAAAAAGGTAGGGACAGGTCACCTGAAAGAAGTTAGCCAACGATTCATCGGTAGCCCACTCGTCCACCAAAGCGGAAATGTTATCGAAGATATAAAAGACCCTTCTACCACGTTCCTCAATTATTCGGTGAACCTCGCCAGTGAAGTAGTCAAAACCCGGACTAGGGTCAATTCTGGTAATCGTCAGTCCGTTTCGCGGCTTGAGTAACGCGGTGTGTGGCGCAAAGCGCAGGTAAACACAATCAAAACCATCACGAATTGCCTGCTCAGCAAACGCTTGGACGAAGTACCGATAGTCATCGAGCTGGTCAACCTGCCAGACCACGTTGTCACCCAAGCGCAGCCCTTGCAGAAGTTCATCAAGTGAGGCCAGCCCGCTACGGATTGTTCTAGTAATCACCCCTGGCGTGCCCACAACCCCCTCCATCTCTGAGTCGTATATAACATACGGTAGTCGGTTGCCGTATGCCATATAATAACATGATTCTTTTTTCTTGTCAACCCCTTAAGCAGTTTTTTGATGTCAGGGGCATTAACTACCTAGTAATCGTTGTATAAGATATAATGAGTTGGACACGGGGGAATCTATATGCGTAGGATCGCCGGGTTTTGCTACACAGCCTCTATACCAATTATTATCTTTGTAGCCATCATAAATATTGCTGCCCTTGTCTCATTTTTCCGCTTTGAGCTTGATACAGACTTCCTGAATTTTTTCACTTCTGGGAATCCCAGAGCTGAAGAATTCGATGGGCTGAGGGGAAAATACCAAACTGGTGAAGCTATCTCACTACTCATCGAGCAGGCTGATTCTCTCTTGGATAAGGAGAATCTTCAGAAGGTCTTTAGGCTACAGGAAGAAATAGAAAAATTGGACGGTGTCTCACAGGTAGAGAGCTTCATTCCTTCCGAAATCTCTGTGGGAAGCCATCTTTTTCAGGTTGATGAGAAGTTCATAGACCGCCACTCTGATATTCTGGAAGACTTCATCGAGGAAAATCATTTCCTCACCGGGCAGTTCCTCTCCACTGATAACAGCAAGGCTGTGCTCATTACTAATCTGGAAGTCGATGCTGAGGCTGGAGAGGTAGTGGAATCTCTGGAGGGAATAATCCGTAGTGAAAAAAGCTGGACCCTTTCCCTTGCCGGCGACGAAATCATTAAGGATACTCTTTGGGATTACCTTATAAGGATAATCTTTATTCTGC
>CAZMZA010000040.1:0-11808 GCA_964570635.1 uncultured Dehalococcoidales bacterium | reverse complement strand
AAGAGCTAATTAAGGGTGGGGGTGATGTTCTCTATTGTGGTTTTTTGCCCGAGGAGTGGTGGCAGAGGTATACCATTGCCGCTGTTAACAGAAGAATAGCCAAGGCCTGTAATTTTAAGTCCTTTGATGAGCTGAAAGTCTGCCTCGAGATTGCCCACTCTTACCATATCCCGGTTTGCCTGACCGTAAACGAGCACTATTACACTCAGGAGCAGTATCCTCTGCTCTCGGAATATATGGAGGAAGCCCTGGATGCCGGGGTTGATTCCTTCCTCATCTCTGATATGGGTCTTCTTCTGTATCTAAGGGAGATGAAGCTGCGAATCCCCATCCACGTCAGTATTGGAGGGACAACGTTCAACTCGGAGACAGCCAGGTTCTATCGGAGCCTGGGGGCATCAAGGGTAACTCTGCCGAGACATATAACCATTGGTGAAGCCGGTGAGATTGTAACCGGTGCGCCGGACATAGAGACATGCGTCTTTATCCTGAATTCACGCTGCCCCAATGCTGACGGTTTTTGTACCTTTATTCACATTCAATCCGCTGACCCCTCATATAAGAACGCCTGTATGTTGCCCTATTCGGTTGAGCTTCTCCCTTCGGCAGACACTGACGAAAAACCCAGCAAAGACGAGGCATCCAAGATAGCCACTTCTTGTGCCAGACAGCAGGTCTGGGGAAGACATCATATGGACGAGATTCCCTGCGGCGCCTGTGCCCTGTATGACTTTGCCGAGATGGGCGTCGACTACGCTAAGATTGTCGGCCGGGGCAACCAGACATGGCGCAAGGTGGTTGACGTCAGGTTTGTCCGGCTGCTGCTTGCCCTTCTGAAAGATGGCGGCATTTCCAGACAGGAATTCAGGGAGAGGACAAAGGCACTGTACAATTACACCTACAAACACCCCTGCCGAACAATTATGTGCTACTATCCCGAGGTTATGTCTCCTGCGGGGGATGGGCTCTAAATGAGTAATGATAAGACGGTTGAGCAAGCGTTGTACACGACCCGGCTGGCAGACCTGAAATATTATGACGGTGGCTTTCCCAGGCTCTACTTCGGCCACGAGTTCTGCCAGCGCCTCATCCCCTCTGCCGAAGACCTGGAGCAGGCCCTTGGTTTCGTCTCTGAGAACAAGCTGGCTTTTACCCTGGTTACCCCGTATGTAACTGACGAAGGGCTTAGAATACTGGAGCCGCTTTTGCGGAAGGTGGCAGACAGAAAACCGGGCAGCGAGGTCGTGTTCAATGACTGGGGGGTGATGCACTTCCTCACCGAGAGATACCCCGGTTTGGAGCCGGTAATGGGCAGGCTGCTGAACAAGATGAAGCGCGGGCCAAGGTTTATGAATCTTGCGGATATCCTGCCTCAGAGCACCAGCGCTTGCTTCCAGAGCTGTAGCCTGGATGCTCCCCTCTATCGCCGATTTCTGCTGTCACGAAGGGTAAGGAGAGTGGAACTGGACAACCTGTTGCCGGGTTGTACCCTGGATTTTAATCAGTCGGGGATAAGTGGCTCGCTCTATGTACCCTATGCTTATGTTACTACTACCCGACTCTGCCTTGCCGCATCCTGTGATGTGAGCGGAAAGGAAGAGGAGGTCGGGATTTTCTCCTGTAAGAAAGAGTGCCAGAAGTACACCTTCCAGTTGACACACTCGGTGATGCCTTTGCCCCTGATTCGCAAGGGTAATACCATGTTCTTTAAGAATGAGAATGTGCCCGGGGATATGGTGGAGAGGAATATTGACCGTATCGTGGTCGAGCCGGAGGTGCCCCTGTGAGAAGGGGGTAGCGCGGCGTCGCCATCCGGTAACCGGGCCCTGTGTTATCTGGGAGCCGGAACATGGAAGAGGCTAATTGCCCACCTCAAGATATACAGGCTCAGCCCGGCGTAACAACTTCTATCTTTCCCTCCCGGGCTTAAAGGCCTTTCTTATCAGCTCTGCCGCCCGCCTGGCGCTGCCAGCGGCACCGGTGCTTCCGATTAGCCCCCACGGAAGCGCACCGTCACCAGCATTGTACAGACCTTTCACTGGTGTCTCATTGGGCACGCAGAAGCCGACCGAGCACCATCCGTCTACCCATTCGCTGTTGATGTCACGCGCCTCTATTCTCAGCACTCTGCCGTGCTTCTCTAACAGCGGGAGCTGTTCCTTTAAGTCCAGGCTCACCTGCCTGATTTCCTCGTCCTCATCCGCGTGAACCCGGGTGGTTATTGGCCGACCCGTGGCAAATAACAGGTGTTGCCCCGGTGGTGCCAGCTCGGGCACAATGTTGCTCAAGGGGACAATGCTTCTGATTCTGCGGGTACCGGTGAGCATTAAGATGGCCGGGTCTCCGCTTTCGGGCCACAGAGGCCTATCACTGGCAACGAAGGCCACGGTAATAGGCGCTGGGGATACATTTAACCTCAGCGTTCTCAAATACTGCTCGTCGAAGTTTTCCTCCCCTGCCAGCTCCACGGTCTTCTTAGGGTTGGCGTTACCAATCACCGTTTGGCTGGCTACCTCGACCTCACCCCCGTCCTTTTGCACCACCACTCCTCTGGCCCTTCCCCCGGTTACGACAATTCGCCTGACCGGGCAATTAGTCCAGATATCGCCATTGGAGCGTATTACCCTGGCCAGCTTCTCCATTTCGACTATGTTCCCGTGTGGAGGAATACCCACCTCGCGGGCGCCACCCTGCTTTATAAACCAGGCGAAAAGATGTGAAGCCGGCTGTTCGTAGCTGTGACGACCGGTCAGATTGTTGCTGATAGTATCAAATATCTCGTGGGCTAGCTCGTTATCTGTGTATTGAAGGAGCCAGTCCCGCAGGGTCATGGTTTCTTTTTCCGGCTCGCGGACGCCGCGTGCCAGGGCTTCTCTTATCCTTTCTTGGGCTACCGCCTTGGCCAACCCACCTACCAGCTTTACCCGCTCAACCTCCAGCTTGTCGATAATATCAAGCATGGCAGCTACTGACCCTTTGGGTGGCATTTCGTAATCCTTGCCTGCCAGTCTGTAGAAGAGTCGGGGCACCATAACCAGCTCAAGGGGAGCCCCGACCTCATCGAAAATCTCATCCATGCCGCCACCCTTATGTATGGTTATGCCGCCGGTGGGGAGCTTGAAGCCTTCGTATTCATCTGTAGAAAACCTGCCTCCGATGCGGTTCAGCTTCTCCACCACCAGCGTCCGGTAGCCCCAGTGAGCCAGCAAGGCTCCAGAGCATAGTCCGCCTATCCCGGAACCGATAACGACGACATCATATTCTGATTGTGCCATCCTGCAACCTCCTGGGCTTTCTTGGGCTTGGGGGGAGATTTATATCATATCCGGTGTTCAAGGGCGTACCTGAGTTCGGTGCCGGGGGGTTAACAGTCTCGTTCCCAGCCTTTACCTTTCAGTTTTCTAGGTGTTCTAAGTATAGCCAGAGACCGGCTTCTTATCAAGAGAGCCAAAACGCTATCCTACAGGGAGAGCCATTGCCCTACGGTGGCCACGGCGTGGTCGGTGCCGAAATACTTGGTGAAAAGGCGGAAGTAATAGAGCTCCTCCTTGCTGCGGATTAGGGGGTACTCAGCCTGTGCCTCGACCAGTTCGTGGTCGGGAATCTGTTCCTCGAAGTACGCTGGCAGCAGTTTGGCAGAGCCGGAGCCCTGGGAGAATTCCTGTTTGCTCCGCCAGACTACGGATTCGGGCAACAGGCTTTCATAGGCTTTGCGGAAAATCCATTTCTCGATTTTCTCGCTTCCCTCAGGCTTTTGTTTGTACTGGGGGGGTATCGTCAGGGAGTACTGCAGTAATTCCCCGGATATCAGCGGCGTCACCACGCGGACGGAGTTGCCCAGGTTCATACGGTCCAGGCGCAACACGGCGTTGTTGTGTAGAAAACCGAGGCATTCAATCTGTTTGGCGAACAACTCTTCGGTGGGGCAATGTCCGAGATATTTGTACCCGCAGAATATCTCGTCACCTCCCTCACCAGAGAGCAGTATCTGGATGCCTTGCTCTTTGGCGTATCGGCAGATGAGATAGTTGGATGCGGAGCTTCTTACCAGGGAGGGGTCAAAGGACTCCAGATAGTAAATTACCTCCGGCAGAGCCTCGAGGAGCTGTTCGAAACCCACGATGAGCTCATGGTGGTCGGAGTCAATGTGGCTGGCGATGAGGCGGGCACACTGTATATCCTCACTATCCTCTACGCCTATGGCAAAGGTCTTCAGTCTGGCACCCGGCCCAAATTTCTCCTTGTATATCTGGCTGGCCAGTAGGTTGATGACGCTGCTATCCATACCCCCGCTGAGGAGGCCGCCGGTGGGTAGGCTGAAATCCACGCGGCTTCTGAAACTTCGCTCGATAATCTCCCGAATATCACCAGCCATGGTATCAACGCTTGAGTCCCGGAATTCTGGCGGGTTTTCGGGCAGCTCGGCGAATCTGGTTAACCGGCCGCTACCATCCATGTAGTGGGCATTGGGGAACTCGTAGACCTCATCGGTTACCTGTAAGACACCCTTGAGTTCAGAGGCAAGATACAGGGTCTCGCCTTTCCATCCGTAGAAAAGGGTCTTTATACCGAGCATATCGCGAGCCGCCAGGAGGTCTTGCTCATCGGCGATGACCAGCGAGAAGATGGCATCGGTCAAGTGACTGAACATTTCCTTGCCGTATTTCTCATAAAGTGTAAGTAGCAGGCGCTCCTCTCGGAAAGGTCCGTCGGCCACTTCGTGTTCACGGGCCAGCTCAGCCCAGTTGCCTATCTGGCCGTCATAGCAAATCATTAGGTTGGGGTTGTTGGGGCTGCGAACGGGGATTCTGGTGGCATCACCACTAACGGCACCATCCGCCTGGAGATAGTTCTGAGCCAGGATGATTGGGTCGCCTTCATGTATTGCTGAGGCATAGGGTCCTCTGTGGGCGATTTTTTGCATGATGGCTTCCACTTCATTCCGGTTGGAGTTGTTACAGGCAACAGCCAGTCCGCTCATCAGAAAAACCTCCAGAAAATAAACTCGGGCTCACTTCATACATGTTCCAGGGTTGATTGAAAGCGTTGGGGGGCACTTAAGACTGTGGTGATTTCACGGTAGCATTTTTAACATTATACCATCTATTGTGGCAGCTTGCACCTGGGTACATAACTTGACAAAGCAGCCTATCTCGGTTATGCTACTATACCTAGAGACTCTATGTATATGTCGCAGCAGCCAAAGGTCGAGTACAGTCAACTGGAGAAAGGCTACGAGTTTCCGCTTGTCAGTTATGCCCTGGACCCCAAAATGGTCTCGACCTACCTCAAGGCGGTTGAGGAAACGGACTCCATATATCAGGGTACCGGGCTCGTTCCACCAACAGCGGTAGCTGCCTGCGCCATGGCGGCGCTATCAGAGAGTCTTTCTTTCCCCCCGGGCTCCATTCATGTCTCTCAGGAGTTCGAGTTTAAGGATGTCATAAGTATCGGGGATACCGTTTTCTGCAAGGCAAAGGTGAGCCGTAAGCAGACGCGGGGGAAGTTGAACCTGCTGTCTGTCAGTCTCGAAGTCCGGGACCAGGAGCAGAAGCTGGTGTTATCGGGGGAGACCGGCTTTGTGTTGCCGGAGTAGGTAAGGCGATGGAGAAAGACCGAGGACTATCGCGTGATAAGTGGCAGGAAGGGATGAGACTGCCTGAGGTTACCAGGGCTGTGACCCAGGAAAACATCAACCTGTACGCTGAAGCCAGCCGTGACTTCAATCCCATCCATATAGACCTAGAGTTTGCCAGACAGACACCTCTGGGCGGCACCATAGCCCACGGCATGCTTATCCTCGCCTATGTTTCACAGATGATGACGGCAAGTTTTAGGCGTAGCTGGCTATCGGGGGGCAGCCTGAAGGTGAGATTCAGGACGCTTGCCCGACCGGGGGACACAATAACAGTGGACGGCACAGTAAGGAGCGTTGAGAGGGGTGACAGCCAGACTGTCATCGATTGTGACGTTCTCTGTCGCAATCAAAATGGTGAGTCCGTGATAACGGGAGAAACAAGAGTGAGGGTTAAGAACGATGAAGATAGCTGTTGACGCGATGGGCGGTGATAACGCACCGGCAGCAGTGGTGGAGGGTGCGGTCAAAGCTGCCAAGGAGTATGGTGTGGAAATCTTGCTCGTTGGGCCGCCAGAAACGGTAGAGACCGAGCTGGCCAAGCACGATACCCGGGGTGCCAGTATTGAAATCGTGGCCGCCAGCGAATACCTGCTGGAGGGGGAGCCTCCTGCCTATGCCCTTCGCAAGAAGCCTGATGCGTCGATTGTGGTTGCCACCAAGCTGGTGAAAGCAGGAAAGGCAGACGCTGTGGTCAGTGCGGGGCCCACCGGTGGGGTGGTGGCGTCGGCGCTCCAGTTCCTGGGTACTGTGGAAGGAATAGCGCGCCCTGTGGTTGGTGGCGTTTTCCTGGGTTTTGCCCCCAACACCGTAATGATGGACCTGGGGGGTAATGTGGACTGTCGTCCCGACCAGCTCATAGACTTCGCTATCGCCGGCACCGTGTATGCCCGTAAGTTCTTGAATATTCAGAACCCCACCGTAGCCCTCCTGAGTATCGGGGTTGAGGAGGGGAAGGGTAACGAGATGGTCAAGGAGAGCTATCCCCTTTTTCAGAAGTGCGGGCTCAATTTCATTGGCAACGTGGAGGGTTACGATATAGTCAGCGGGCGTGCCAACGTCATCATCTGCGATGGTTTTGTGGGCAATATCGTGGTTAAGTTCGGGGAGTCCTTGGGCAAGACCATCTGCCAGTGGCTCAAGGAAAAGCTCAAGGGGAAGCTGCCGGAAAGCGAGATTAAAGATATAGTGGATAGCCTCTTGCTGGCCACCAATTTGGCTGATGCCCGTGGCGGTGGCCCCCTCTGGGCGGTAAACGGGGTGGCTTGTGTCGCCCACGGTCGTTGTAAGGCTGAGGAAATTACTAGGGTAATCGAGCAGGCCAAGCTGACTGTGGAAACGGACTTCATGGGTGCGCTAAAGGCTGAACTGGCCAACGCCCGGGGAAAACTGGGGCTGGGCGAAAGCTAATCAACGATAAATGATACTGGTAAAGGAGTCCTGAATATGTCAGTAGAAGAAACGGTACGCAATACTGTTATCAAGATTGTCCGCAAGCCGGATATCGCTTTCACCGCAACCACTACCTTTAAAGACCTGGATGCCGATTCTCTGGACATCGTGCAGATACTGGTCGCCCTGGAGGACAATTACGACATTGAGATAATAGATGACGAACTCCAGGGGATAAAAAATATGGGAGACTTTATCGCCTATATTGAGCGCAAGGTAGCCGAAAAAGGTGGGGTGCAAATCAGCGATGTCAGCTGATATATCGCTCAAAGGTAAAGTGGCCCTGGTAACCGGTGGCTCCAGGGGTATTGGACGTGCCATAACCCTGAAGCTGGCTGACTGCGGAGCTGACGTTATCATCAACTATTTCCGGAGGAAAAGCACCGCCGAGGCTACGGCAGAGGAGGTCCGGGCCAAGGGGGTCAATGCTCATACCATAAAGGCCAATGTCGGTGAGCCGGAGAAGATAGACAGCATGTTCGCCGAGATAGAGGAGAAATTCGGCAGGCTGGACATACTGGTAAACAATGCCGCTTCAGGCGTGGCCCGCTCACCCCTCGAACTGGACACCAGGGGCTGGGACTGGACCATGGACATAAACGCTAAGGCTTTCCTGCTCTGCGTCCAGAGAGCGGTCAAGCTGATGAAAAGCGGGGGCAAGATAGTCAGCATATCCAGCCTCGGCTCTCATCTGGTATTTCCCGCCTACACGGCGGTTGGAGTTTCGAAGGCAGCCCTTGAGGCTCTGACCCGCTACCTCGCCATAGAGCTAGCAGCCAGTGGAATCTGTGTTAACGGGGTATCCGCGGCAGGGGTAGAAACGGAGGCCCTCAAGGTATATAGCAGCGACCCATCGCTGCCTCAGCAGGCCTGGCAGACAACGCCGGCGGGCAGGATGGTTCGGCCGGAGGATATCGCCAACGTGGTTGCCTTCCTCTGCAGCGACCAGTCGGAAATGATAAGGGGCCAGATAATTGTCGTGGATGGTGGGTTGTCGGTGGCCCCCATCAGCCTTGGCCCTACCGTGACTGCCGGAGGTGACATTGACGGAACATAGAGTCGTAATCACCGGACTTGGTGCCATAACCCCCTTAGGGCTGACTGCCGAGGAGTTCTGGGAGGGTCTGGTGAACGGCCGCTCCGGTATCGGGCCAATAACCCTGTTTGACGCGAGTTCATATCAGACCAAGGTGGCCGGTGAGGTCAAGGGCTTTGACCCGACTGAATATATGTCTCTCAAGCGCGTTGACCGTACTGCACGCTGTAGCCATTTTGCTATAGCGGCGGCCAAAATGGCCCTTGAGTCCGCCAGGCTGGATATGTCTCAGGAGACTCCGGAAAGAGTGGGGACAGTAATAGCCACCACTGGCGGTGTGGCTCTACTGGTTGACCAGGGGGAGGTCATAAAAAAACGCGGGCCAAACAGGATTGACCCTCTGCTCATCACCAAGATGGCGGCCAGCATGGTACCGGCGCAGGTAGGGCTGGAAATCGGTGCCAAGGGACTGAACTGTAGCCTTAACAGTGCCTGTGCCAGCGGCAGCGATGCTCTGGCAACGGCCTTGAGCCACCTCCGCCTGGGGCACGCTGATGTGATTATCGCCGGCGGGGCAGAGATGCAGGTAACCCCAATAGCAATAGCCAGCATAGGTGTGGTGAAAGCCTTGGCGCAAAATAACGACGTCGAGAAGGCATCCCGTCCCTTCGACCTCAACCGGGGCGGTTTTGTCTTCGGCGAGGGTGCTGGCATGCTGGTAATCGAGACCGAAGAGCACGCACGGCGGCGCGGTGCTCCCATACTGGCCGAGCTGGCCGGAGCGGGCTGGTCATTCGATGCCTATAATGAGACGGCACCCGAGGCCGAGCAGCAGGCAGTAGCCATGAGAATGGCGCTCGCAGACGCTGGCATATCACCGGAAGAGGTCGACTACATCAATGCGCACGGTACCGGCACCAAGCTTAACGACGCTGCTGAGACTGAAGCCATCAAGATGGTCTTCGGCAAAAGGGCCTACAAGGTACCGGTCAGCTCCAATAAGTCTATGATAGGGCACCTGGCGTGTGCCGCCGGTGCGGTTGAGGCGGTGGCTTGTGTCCTGACCATACAGAATGGCATCATCCCGCCGACGATTAACTACGAGACCCCTGACCCTGACTGTGACCTCGACTATGTACCTAACCAGGCACGGCACCAGCGAGTGGATGTATGCCTCTCTAATTCGTTTGGCATGGGTGGACAGAACTGTTGCGTTGTGATAAGGCGTGCTGCGTGAGAGGAGACAGGTGGAACAGAAAGAGCTGGATGGGAAGGTAGCACTGGTAACCGGGGCCTCGCGAGGCCTGGGGAGGGCAATCGCGGTGAAGTTGGCTGCTCTGGGTGCCAAGGTAGCCATCAATTACCTGGCCAGTGAAGACAGGGCGCTGAGCCTGGTGAAGGAGATAGAGAGTCAGGGTGGCGAGGCAATGCTGGTAAAGGCTGATGTCGCCGACAGCAGTGCCGTAAAAGCCATGACCGATAGGATAGTGGACAAGTGGGGAAAGATAGATATCCTGGTTAACAACGCCGGTATCGTAAAGGATAACCTTATCCTGCGCATGTCCGACGAGGCGTGGGATGAGGTAATCAATACCGACCTGCGGGGTGCTTACTTGTGTACCAAGTTTGCCCTGCGCTCTATGGTGAACCAGTTCTGGGGCCGAATAGTGAACATCTCGTCTTTGGCCGGTCTGGTGGGAAATCAGGGACAGTCGAACTACTCTGCGGCCAAGGGCGGACTGATTGCTTTTACCCGGAGCATCGCCCGAGAGGTGGGTTCGAGAAACATAACGGTAAACGCTATCGCTCCCGGGTTTATCGTTACCGAAATGACGGACAGCTTCTCGCCGGAGGCCAGGAGGCCATCCTCTCCCGTATCCCGCTGAAGCGTTTCGGCACGGCTGATGATGTTGCCGAACTGGTTGCCTTTTTAGTAAGTGAGCGAGCGGGCTACATTACGGCGCAGGTCCTCTGTGTTGATGGTGGAGTGATATAGACACTTGAAACAGAGCAGGGAGGGTTTAATGTCGAAGGTAGGTATTGTAACTGACAGCACAAGTTGTTTGCCACCGGAGCTGGTCAGAGATTATGGTATTCGTATCGTGCCAGTGGGTGTCGTGATTGACGGCGAAGCTTACCGGGACACTGAGCTTACCAACGACGAGTTCTGGAGGCTATTTTATACGGCAAAGGAGTTACCCACCACCACCGCTGCCACTCCGGGAGATTTTGCCAGTGCCTTCGCCGAGGTGAGCGAATCCACCGACAGTATTGCCTGCATACTTCTTTCCAAGGTACTTAGCGCTACCTATGAAGCGGCGGTTAAAGCCAGGGAGCTGGTCGGGTCGGAAAAACCCAACCTCAGGATTGAGATTGTTGATAGCAAAAGCGCGACCGGTGCCCTGGGCTTCATAGTCCTGGAGGCGGCTCGTGCCGCCGAGGCGGGCAAGAGCCTGGATGAGGTTGTCCGGGTTGCCCAGGACATGATCCCGAGGGTAAAATTCCTTGTGGGAATGAACACACTGAAGTATCTAATTAAGCTTGGCCGGGCTCCCAAGGCGGCCATGATTGGTGACATGCTACAGGTGAAGCCAATCATCGGCATGGTCAGCGGAACGGGGCTGGTGGAAAGCCTGGGCAGGGTCAGGGGGCAGCGGAAAGCCATGTTCAGGTTGGCCGATATGGTAGAGGACTACATTGATACCAAGAAACCGGTGCACCTCATGGTTCATTACACTGACGGTATCAAGGCTGGTCAGGAGCTCAAGGATATTCTTACTTCCCAGCTGGATTGCGCGGAGGTCTATTTAACCCCGTTCACGCCCGTTATGGCCAGCGCCACCGGTCCGGTGGTTGCGTTGTCCTTCTACTCCTGATAAGCCGCCTTCCACATAACCCATAACTTTTGGGCCAGCTCCTCAATATGCCGTCTGTTCTCGAGCTTGTTTCTCCAGCTAGCGGGTATTGACTCTATGCCGAGGTATGCGCCGGGGATAGCGCCGGTCATGGCTCCGATAGTATCGTTGTCTCCGCCCAGGCTGATAGCGTGGAAAACGGCCCGGGTAAAAGAGTCGGGGTAAGCCAGAAACGAAAATATTGCGGTAGGTACCGAATTAAAAGCTTCAATCCCGTGCCCCAGCTCGGCGACAATCCTGGCCCTGTCCGGGTTGTTTAGAAATTCCTTTATCTTGCTCAGCTTCTCCTGGTAAACCGCGTCCTGAGTGTAGCCGGCTAGTTTGGCCAGGAAATCGCTCCGGTCGAAGGCTGCCGGTGGGTCAAGGTTAACCGCCAGCGCAACAGCATAGGCCTGTAAAGCCGCCCCTTCCTTACCTAGCCGGTGGGCATGAGTAATCCGGCTTGATTCGTGGGCAACCGCTCTCAGCCTTTCTGGATTATTGTGGTAAAACACGCCTACGGGGGCTATTCTCATGGCGGCACCGTTCCCGTAAGAGCCACTGCGGTAAAGCCCTGACGCTGCTTCATCCCAGGCGGCACCGGCTCTTATTAGCCGAAAATTGTGAGGCGGTCCCGGCCCGTAACCGCGAAAGGGCTCAAGCTCATAGTTCTTGCGAAAGGTTTATGGCATGTCCTCACCTTCGAATCCCCTGGAACTAATCAAGGACTCAGCTACACCAATCATCATATGGGTATCATCAGTATAGGTTAGGACTTCCCGTCTCTCTGC
>CAZMZA010000039.1:0-11961 GCA_964570635.1 uncultured Dehalococcoidales bacterium | reverse complement strand
GGATAATCAGGAGCAAGGACAACGCCGACCAAGCCCTGGAACTCTGCCCCCAGGTTGAGAATGTGATTGTGGTCAGCAGTGCTGGCATTGAGGTACCGATTAAGGAAGGCCGTGACTACTGGTGGCATGATGAGACGAGTGCCGATGACATTAAACCCTACTGTGAGCCTGAGGTAATGGATGCCGAGGATCCCCTGTTTATTCTGTACACCAGCGGCAGCACGGGAAAGCCGAAAGGAGTGCTTCACACTCAGGCCGGCTACCTGCTCTATTGCCTTCAGACCCTGAAGTGGATTTTCGATATACGTGAGGAGGATACCTTTTGGTGCACCGCCGATATTGGCTGGATAACCGGCCATAGCTATATTGTCTATGGACCTCTGGCCTGTGGTGTCACCAGCATTATCTTTGAAGGGGTTCCAACCTACCCTCGCCCGGATAGATTCTGGGCCATCATAGAAAAGTATCGGGCTAGCATCTTTTACACAGCCCCCACTGCCCTCCGGGCAGTAATGAGGGAGGGAGATGATTGGCCCAATCGGCATGATTTACAGTCTTTGCGCATCCTGGGGTCAGTTGGTGAACCTATCAATCCTGAGGCCTGGATGTGGTACTACAACGTGATAGGTAAAGGTAGATGTCCTGTTGTGGATACCTGGTGGCAGACAGAGACCGGCGGTACACTCATTTCTCCTCTGGCGGGGGTTACTCCGCTCAAACCAGGCTCGGCAGCACTACCTCTGCCTAGTATTGAGCCAGCCGTGTTGCGAGACGATGGTTCAGAGGCTGATGTTAATGAGGGTGGTCATCTGGTGATAAAGAGACCATGGCCAGGTCTGATGCGCGGTGTCTTTGGCGAGCCGGAACGGTTTAAGGAGACCTATTTTGTCAGGTTTCCCGGTGTATATAATACCGGGGATGGAGCCAAGATAGACGAAGACGGCTACTACTGGCTGATGGGGCGCATAGACGATGTTATCAATGTATCGGGACATCGTATAGGCACGGCCGAGGTAGAAAGCGCCCTGGTATCCCACACAGCAGTGGCAGAGGCGGCGGTCGTCGGCATGCCCCATGACCTGAAGGGACAGGGCATATATGCTTTTGTTACTCTAAAAGTGGATGTGGAGAAGACTGATGCGCTCAAGAGCGAGCTGGTGGCCCATGTTCGCCGGCAGATTGGCCCCATAGCCACACCAGACAAGATTCAGTTTGCCGACGCTCTGCCCAAGACTAGGAGCGGCAAGATTATGAGGAGGATACTGGCTAAGATTGCAGCGGGTAACGTCCATGAATTGGGCGATATGAGTACCCTGGCTGACCCATCGGTAGTAGATGCCCTGGTTAGCGGGAGGTAAGCTGCCACCGTCCGGTAGGACCTCTTTCCTTATCGAGGATGTAGGCTAAATCTCACCACGGTGAGTGGAGGGCAGGATTTTAGAAAGGGATTGAGAATGGCTCGACCGGTAAGAAGCTACGTCGAGGTGCTGAAGCCTCGTGAGAGTAGCCTGATAACCTTTATCGGTGTTTCCGCTGCCTTTATAGCGGCCGGGGGGAATCCACCATTAGATAGTCTCCTCCTTATCCTGCTAGCCGTATTGTTGGGGAGTGCTGGTGTTAACGGGCTGACCAATTATATAGACCGTGATGTTGATGCCAGAATGCAGCGCACCAGGCACAGGGCTTTGCCGTCAAAGCGCATCAACCCCGCAGAGAAGGTACTACCGCTAACCATGGGCTTGGTTATTGTTGGCTTGGTCCTTGCCTGGCAGCTGCACCCCTTCTCCTTTGTCTCCGGTCTGGTGGGCACGGCAGCCGCCGTAGTCTGGCGGAAGAGGTGGACATGTGTCTTTCCCCAAGGTGTAGTGGCCAGCTGTGCCCCGGTCCTTATGGGCTGGCTTGCCGTCGACCCTACTTTCAGCTGGCAGTTGTTGCTGCTGTGCCTCCTCATATCAGTCTGGTTGCCACTTCATCTCTGGAGTGTTATGATTGCTAATCAGCAAGATTACCTCGGAGCCGGGATAGGTTACTTCCCGGTGAGTCGGGAGCCAAGGGATGTGGTAAAGCTGCTACTGGCACTCAGCCTGGTGCTTTACGCGGCTTCTATCACTATCTATTTCGTCGGCAGTCTTTCCTGGCTCTATCTGGTGTTGGCCAATATACTGGGTGGCGTGTTGCTTTATACCAGCTTGCGGCTGGTGATTTCTACTTCTTCAGCGGACTCTTGGAAACTGTACAAGCTATCGGCATTTCCGTATCTAGGCTTGATATTTCTTGCCATCTGCCTGGACATTTGGCTATTATAGACGGTTGAGGAACGAAGTATGAGACGGTGTAATGGATAGCGGTGAGCTAAGCAGCTCGAAGGGGGAAAAGCGGAGCCGCTTCGGCATGAGCCGAAGGACTTTTCTTAAGCTCTCAGCGCTCGCTGGAGCTGTAGCGGCAACGAGCCGCATTTTAAGAAATCCTGCAGTCGGTGCCGCTGCCTCCGTTCAGGAAAACACCGGCAGCACCATCGCCGAGAAGTGGCTGGCTACCTCTTGCCTGAACTGCCCCACTCGCTGTGCCACCCGGGTCAGAGTAGTCAATGGTAAAGCGGTGAAGATAACCGGCAATCCCCTGTCCCAGGTCTCCGAAGGCGAAACCTGCCCCCGTGCCCACATTGGTCTTCAGGTCTTGTATGACCCCGACCGGGTCACCAGCCCGTTAATGAGAACAAATCCAGCGAAAGGGAAGGGGATAGACCCCGAATGGACTCCCGTATCGTGGGAGTACGCCCTGACCGAGGTGAGTACCCGCTTGAGGGCGCTCAGGGAAAGAAGTCGGCCCCACCAGCTTTTGCTGCTCTACGGGTTAAATACCATCAGTAACGAAGACATGATTCGCCGCTTTGCCGACGCCTACGGTACCCCCAACGTCGTCTCAGGAGACGCCCTGGAGAGTGAGGCGGGAAGGTTGGGCCGGTGGATGGCCGACGGAAACCCCAGTCATATAGCCTATGACCTCAGCCATACCAATTATATACTGGCCTTCGGTGCGAGCATACTGGAATCGCATAAACCGGTCAGCCGGAACTTGAGGATGTGGGGTAAGATTCGGCGCGAAAGGCCCAACCGGGTAAAGGCGGTAGTAATTGACCCGCGCTATTCGGTTACTGCGGCCAAAGCTGACGAGTGGATACCTGTAAATCCCGGCACCGATGGTGCCCTGGCTATGGCGATAGCCAATGTGATAATCAGCGAGGACCTCTACGATACTGACTTTGTCGGGAACTGGACAGCCGGGTTCGATGAATATAAGGAATTGGTGCTTGGTAAGTATAGCCCGGAGGAGGTAGCGGCCGTAACCGGTATCGATGCTGATACCATCCGACGGATAGCCAGGGAATTCGCCCAGACCAAGCCGGCGGTTGCCTGGGTCGGGACGGGGGCCAGCCGTTGGCCCAACGGCTCTTACAATAGCTATGCCATATTCTGCCTCGATGCCCTGGTGGGCAGCATAGATGTCCCGGGCGGGATAATATATCAGGAAAATCCAGATTACCGGGACATGCCAGAACCAGCCGAGGACGATATTGCCAGGGAGGGCAGGGCCAGGCCAAGGCTGGATTTCCGGAAAACGACCCGGTTCCCCACTGCGGAAGTGGTTACCAATCAGGTAGCAGATTCTATCCTGGAGGCCAGCCTCTATCCGGTCGAGATGGCGATAGGGGTTAACTGTAACTTCAATATGTCCGCCCCGGGAACCTGGCGGTGGGATGAGGCTTTGGGGAAGGTGCCCTACTATGTTCACATTGCGCCCTTCGCCAGTGAAATGGCGCAGTACGCCGACATAATACTGCCGACAACTACCTTTCTGGAGGAATGGGGCTATGACCATAGCCCGCCGGGCTCGGGTTTTGCCGAGGCCAAAATAAAACAGCCGGTCGTGGAACCAGCCGCCGACTCGAAGGCCATAGCCGACATAGTCTTTGAACTGGCTTACCGGCTCGGTGGCACAGTGTCAAGGTCTTTCAGCCCCATCGGTAAAGATGCTCAGGGATTTGTAAGATACCGAACGGAAACTTTGATGCCGTGGGAGGAGTTCAGTGAAAGGGGTGTTTGGGTCGGACCCGCTTATGAGTATCGCAAATACGACCGCGTATTCCAGACACCCTCCGGAAAATTTGAATTCTATTCGGGTAATCTGGGGGCGGTGCTTAAAGAGGCCGGGGGCGGGCTAGTTAACCTGCCACACTACGAGAATGTTGGTTTTTTGGGTGACGGGGGCGAATACCCCCTTATGTTGGTAACCTACCAGCCGTTGCTGGACATAGAGAATGGCGGTCAGAACTACCCCTGGGCTCAACAGATATTCCTGGTAGCGCATGGCATTGGCTGGACTAGTGTCGTTGAGCTGAACAGGGAGACAGCCAAAGCCCTGGGATTCAAGGACGGGGATATGGTGTGGGTAGAGTCTCCGTTCAACAGAATCAAGGCAAGAGCCAGGGTAATCGAAGGGATTCACCCCGGGGTTGTAGGCATATCCCGTGGTCAGGGCCACTACGCCTATGGTAGATGGGCCAAGGGCATCGGGGTTAATCCCAACGAAATTGTTGGCGTTGACTATGACCGTCTGAGCGGACAGGCGGCATTCTATAACACCAGGGTCAAGGTCTACAAGGCGTGAGGTGATAGATGGCAAGATGGGGAATGGTTATTGATCTGGACAAATGCGTCGGCTGCCAGGCCTGTACCGTCGCCTGCTGGGAGGAGAATAACATCCCGCACGGCTCGCCCGAGGAGCAAAAAATACACCGGGAAATCTACTGGAACAAGGTAATTGCAGTCAGCGACGGCAGTTATCCTACAGTAAGCATTGAATTCATATCGATGCCGTGCATGCACTGTGACGAGCCGCCGTGTGTTACCGTGTGTCCAGCCAAGGCGACCTATCGCCGTGAAGACGGGATAGTTGTGCAGGAATTCCGCCGGTGCATAGGCTGCCGATATTGCATAGTTGCCTGTCCCTATGGAGCCAGAAACTTCAATTTCAAGAGTCAGGTGGAGGAGGAGTATCACCGCCCCGACCCACCTCCTGACCGTGCCAGCCGGGGCTCCTGGCCCTTTCCTAACAGGATACGTGGCGTGGTTGAGAAATGTACCTTCTGCTTTCATCGGATAGACCAGGGAATAAGGGAGGGTGAAGAGATAGGCGTGGATGTGGTGCCAGCCTGTGTGGAAGCCTGTCCCACAAAAGCCAGAGCCTTCGGGGACCTGGATGACCCCAACAGTGAAACATCCCGGTTGCTGGCTTCCAGAACATTCATCAGGCTTCGTGAGGACATGGGCACACACCCGAAGGTATTCTATCTCCCCAGATAAGAGGGCTTGCCAATGGAACTAACTTACGCACCAATTGAAGGGAAATCCAGAGGCTACCGAATTATGGTGGCGGTTCTCGTTACCCTGGTGGTTGGTCTGGTCGTCAGCTTCCTGGTCGTTTACCTCAGAGGTCAGCAGGTGTGGGGCATCAACAATACTGTAATCTGGGGACAGCTTATTACCTTTGATATTTACTTCATCGGACTCAGTGCCGGCGCCATTATTGTTTCCTCGCTGAGCTATGTTTTCAAGCGGGAGGAGTATAAGGCTATCGGGCGGATAGCGGTTTGTATGGGACTCCTGCTCATGATTGGGGCTATGGTGTGCGTGCTGGTAGACTTGGGTCGGCCGGAGAAGTTCTGGCGGCTTTTTATGTACTTCTACCTCAACAACATGAGCTCGCTGTTCGCCATCAACGGTATTCTCTACCTCGGATACATAATACTTATGCTGGTTTATCTCTGGCTCGTGCTGGAGAACAAGATAAAGTTAGCTGCCATAATCGGTTTGATAGACGTTATCTGGGCTATTATGGTCCACACGGGTACCGGAGCTATATTCGGGCTCATTGGCACCAGGGAGATATTGTTCTCACCGATAAAGCCTTTCGAGTTTCTCACTGCGGCTCTAACCTCGGGAACGTCGCTGCTAATACTGGTCTCGGTGCTTACCTTCAGATTTGCCAAACGCAAAATCAGCGAAGGGCTGATTCTCTCACTGGGGCGATTGCTCTCATATATAATTATCCTGCTCCTCGTCCTGGTCTTTTTCGACAAACTGACTCACGGCTATTTCCCCAACCGGGAGGGCCTCATGTTCCTGTTCACCGGACCCTACTGGTGGCTCTTCTGGGTGTTTCAAATAGGTATGGGGATAATCATACCGCTGGTAATCCTGTTCCATCCGAGACTGGGCAAGACGGTTAAGGGTATAGTGGCGGCGGCGACGTCGGTCGTCATCGGGGTACTTGGGGAAAGAGCGGCACTGGTAATTCCCGGTACGGCTCAGCCTCAACCGCTTTACCCGGGGCATATCGAGGGCATATGGGGAGCATCAGGTGTTTTCCCCATTACACTCTGGGAGACGCTCCTCAGTCTGGGTATAGTCTCTCTGGTGGCGCTGCTTTTTGTCCTGGGTTTGAAATATCTGGAGTTGCTACCGGCCGAGAAGCGGGTTGAAGCGGTACCGGTTAAGGAAGGCGTTGAGGTCGTACCGCCTGAGGAGGGGGTTGAAGCGGTACCGGTTGAGGAAAGCGTTGAAGCCATGCCGGCTGAGGAAGCCGGTGAACCCGTAAGTGCAGAAGAAGAACCTTCTGCCTCCGCCGAGGAGGAAAAACCAGAATCAGGTAGCCCTGATGCTGGCGCAAAATAAATGGTAGAGGGTCTAGCCAGGTTGACAGAAAAGAATGTCGTTATCCTGTGTAAATGTCGGGGGCATGTAGCCGAGAGCCTGCCTTTGGATGAAATAGGTCGGTTTCTGCGGCGGAGGCTACCGGACCTAGAGGTCACCGTGGCCGACGACCTCTGCCAGCCCGGGGTTCTGCGTCGGTGTACTGAGGAATGGAGACTGCGTCCGTGGGTAGTCGGGGCCTGTCCCCGGCTTGAGCAGAAAAGGCACGTCTGGAGGCAGGCTGAAGGTCCTGATTACGACTCACATTCGATAGGTATAGTTGATGTGCTGAAAGAGGTGAGGGCGCCCCTGCGTACCAGCGAGATAGCCGATAGAGTAAAGCTCTTACTGTGGGCTCAAGTAGAGCGCCGGAGGGAGTTCAGAGGGATACCCCGGGACAAACTGAAACTGCACTTTTCGCGGCCTGAAGGCAAAATGAGCCGGCGTGACCTTTTGATGCTGGCTTTACCCCAGTATGAGGTGATACCTTTTATTGAACCAGCGAGGTGCCGGGGACAGCAGGGGTGCCGGCTCTGTGTGGATACCTGCCCGCTCAAGGCTATCAGGGTTGAGGAGGGCAGGGTTCTCATTGACATAACTATATGTAACGGGTGTGGGGCTTGTACCGCCGCCTGCCCGCATAGGGCTGTAGTCTATCCTACCTTTTCCATCGAGGAGCTGGACAGAGAGATGGAGGGTTTGCTTCTTCCGAAAGAGGTAGCTCTTGAGTCTAGAATAATTGCCGCCGTGTGTCAGAAATGTTTGCCGGAAAGCAGGGGAGAGGGGGCAGAGCCGCTTACCTACCCCCCTAACGTATTACCTCTGAAAGTCCCCTGTCTGGCTCTGGTTTCTCCGTGGTTGATTCTGCGCGCTTTTGATATGGGAGCTCAGGGTTTCGCCCTCATTTCTGGACGGGGAAGGTGCCGCTCCGGGTTTGATTCAGCCCGCTGGCGTGAAGGGATTCGGTTTGTCCAGGGGCTTTTTGATTGCTGGAATGTCGAGCCGGAGCGCGTAGGGGTATTCGAGGTTGACGAGGACACCTCTTGTCCTGTCGGGGCAGAACTGGGCAGATTTGCAGATGAAGTCAGTAGACTAGCTCCCACACCGCTGGGTATGTCTGAGCCGGCGTTGGTTCCCGGTGAGGGGCTGGTGCTACCACTGTTACTGAAAGATATAAGAAATAGGCTGGGCAGTCCATCAGGGGCGGTCTCCCAGGGGGCGGTGCCTTTCGGCAAATTGGAACTGGAAGGCTCAAAATGTACCGGCTGCGGTCTCTGTGCCCTTGAGTGTACTACCGGAGCGTTAAGCGTTTCCTCGGGCAAGGAGACAGACTGCTTTCAGTTGCTCTTCAGGCATGATGATTGTGTTGCTTGTGGCCGGTGTGTTGAAGTCTGCCCCGAGAAATGCCTCCGGCTCGAGCGCATCCTGGAACTGGACAGAATAGACAGCCCGTCAACGGTGCTTTTTGAGGATAGAATCTTGAGGTGTCACCAGTGCGGTAGCCCGGTGGCTCCCAAGGCAATGATAGACAAGCTGCGGGCCGAGCTATCTGGCTCGGGGGCATCCCTTTCCGCTCAATTTGAACTCTGTCCCCCGTGTAGAACCAGGTTGAGCCTGGGCAGGGCTACCACAGAGCAGGTGACGGCGGTAGGTTAGTTCAGTGATACTGAAAGGATTTGTTTCAGGGTAAGACGGTGGATTTAGTTTTTAGAGGCATAGCTATTGCTATTGAAGTCATAATACTGGCGGCAATTGCCTATAGTATCCTGAACGGGGTAAAGCTTACCGTATTCGACCTGGGGTTGAGGTCGAAATACAACAGGTTCATAAACACGGTGCTGTTGATAGTGGGTTGCATGGTGTTGGTCTTTTTTATCGCCCATCTTACTTTCCTCTATCCATGATATGGGGAAGTAAGGCTGCGTAGGGAGGACGATTTGATGTCTTTGCGTGAGCTTTTCTGGCTGGGTCAAGGGGTCTACATAAATGATATCTTCTTGCCGATTATAATCGGTGTTTTGATATTTTCCCCCCTCCTGGTCATCCTCTTTGTTTTTGGTTTCGGGCGACGCTACCGGGTTTGGAAGTCGGGGAAGGCTGATAATCGGTCGGAACGGTGGCTTACGCGGCTGGGGAGCACCCTGGCGGTATCTATAGCTAATATCCGCATCATAAGGTCAAGCGAGCTATACCCCGGTTTGATGCACACCCTCATTTTTGCCGGAAGTGCGCTCCTTATTCTGGGCAAGATAGTCAGGCTATTCTCGTATCTGGTCGGGCTGACGGTGCCGCCACAGAGCGTCTTCCTGTATGCTTCCTTAGCCTCCGAGATTGGTGGCGTGTTGATTATCATTGGCGGGCTTATGGCCGTCTATCGAAGGTATATTGTGAGACCGTCCCGCCTGGATAACAAGCCTGAGGACAGCCTGGTTTTTGTCTGGGTCTTCCTGCTCGTACTTACCGGCTTTATGATGAAGGGGTACCGTATTGCCACCAGTGAGGCGGGCAGTCCCACGGACTGGGCCATGTGGTCGCCGGTGGGCTATCTTATCTCGCACATCTTTCCGACCTTTATGACCGAGGCCAAGAACGAAATCCTGGTTTGGCACCGTGCCTTAATTCACACCATACCCGCCTTTATTCTCCTTGGCTATATCTGGGTAAACCGTTCCCGCCTGCAGCATATACTCCTGTCGCCCCTGAATGTGTTTTTCCGCTCACTGAAACCCAAGGGGGCTTTGGCCCCGATAGACTTTGAGGCTGTCGAGACATTTGGTGCCAGCAAGATTGAGGACTTCACCTGGAAGCAGCTCCTGGACCTCGATGCCTGCACCCGGTGTGGTCGCTGCCAGGATATCTGTCCTGCCCACCTGAGCGGTAAGGCTCTCTCCCCCAAGCAGCTGATACAGGACCTCAAGGACCATCTTTACGAGGTGTATCCCGTACCTCTGGTAGCAAAACCGGTTGAAGAGCGGAAGGACATGCTCACCGATGCCGTAACCGAGGAGGTAATCTGGGACTGCACCACCTGTCGTGCTTGCCAGCAGGCATGCCCGATTTATATTGAGCATGTCGATAAGATTATAGAGATGCGTCGTAATCTGGCCATGGAGAGAGTCGAGCTTCCCGAGGCGGCCCAGGATACCCTCAAGTGTTTGGACAACAGGTTCCACCCGTTTCGGGGCACCACACTGACGAGAACCGACTGGGCTGACGGCTTGGAGGTGAAGGTTCTGTCGGAGGACAGCGCTATAGACATACTATACTGGGTGGGCTGTACGGCAGCGCTTGAAGATCGGAATGTGGCAGTAAGTCGCGCCACCGCCAGGATTCTAAAGGCGGCGGGGATTAACTTTGGCATACTGGGTGATGAGGAAATCTGCTGCGGTGACCCGGCCCGTCGTATGGGTAATGAATATCTATTTCAGACCATGTGCCAGAACAATATCGAGGTTCTTAAATCCTACAACGTCAAGAAGATTGTGACCAGTTGTCCCCACTGCTTTAATACTCTCACACACGAATATCCGCAGTTCGGTGGCAGCTTCGAGGTGGTGCACCATACCAAGCTCATCGTCGATTTAATCCGTGGCGGTAAACTAAAACTGGGCCAGCTGAACGGTAAAAGGATTGCCTATCACGACTCCTGCTACCTGGGGCGCTACAATGACATTTATCAGGAACCTAGGGAGATTTTGAAGGCTATCAGCGGCACGAACATAGAACTGGCTTTGTCTGGCACCAGGAGCTTTTGCTGCGGTGGAGGCGGTGGTCACATGTGGATGGAGGAAGAAGCTGACAAGCGGGTCAACGTGAGGCGGGTCGAACAGGTAATGCAGGCTAAGGTTGACGTAGTAGCCACAGCCTGCCCTTACTGCTTGACGATGTTCGAAGACGGACTGAAGACCAAGGAGATAGAGGAATCAGTAAAGGCTTTCGACCTGAGCGAGCTGGTCGCCCAGGTGCTGGAGGAAGCATAGCTTGCGGGTCTCCAGTCCAGTCCTACCTTGAGTCTTTTCAATAACAGACAAAACCCCGGCCCGAGTTGCTCTAGGGGGTGTCGCCGGTTCGAGGCCGGCACGGACTGCATTCATCCTTAGCGGGTCTTTTTTACCAGTTATTAGGCTATTGACAATCCCCCTTTTCTGTGTTAATGTTGACTATATTGGTCATAATAGTAAACAAAGGGAGAACCCAATGAAGCTTTCTACCAGGGGACGGTATGGAACCAGAGCACTGTTGGACCTGGCCCTTCACTGGGAAAAGGGACCAGTCCTGTTAAAAGACATCGCCCGAAGACAACAGATTTCATTACCGTATCTGGAGCACTTGATAGCGCCCCTCATAGCCGGGGGCATGGTGCGGAGCACCCGGGGTGCCAGAGGTGGAGTTTCCCTGGCCAGGCCGCCCCAGGAGATAAGATTGAGCGAAGTCATGCAACTCCTCGAGGGCTCAATGGCCCCGGCGGAGTGCGTTAATAATCCAGAGGCGTGTGAGCGCTCTGAATCATGTGTCACCCGGGATATCTGGGGTGAACTGAAAAAGGCAATGGACGGCGTTTTGGAGTCTACCACCTTGCAGGATTTGGTCGAGCGGCAGGAAAGAAAAGAGTGGACCAGAGAGGAGATGTACTACATATAAGCTAAAGGTTGTTAGCCTGGGTATTTAGAAGGAGGAAAAGATGACAGAGATAGCTCAAAAAGTGGAGAAGCTTCGATATAAGACCATAGAGATACCGAAGCTGACCAGAGGCATAGCCAAAGATTCCACCGAGTTAATCGGGAACACGCCCCTGGTCAGGTTAAATCATGTAACCAAAGGGCTGAAGGCAGAGGTGGTAGCCAAGCTCGAGTCTTTTAATCCCATCGGTAGCGTGAAGGACCGGATTGGGGTGGCAATGATTGTGGATGCCGAAGAGAAGGGGCTCATTAGTAAAGACGCGGTTATCGTCGAGCCTACCAGCGGCAATACCGGCATTGCCCTGGCCTTTGTCTGCGCTGCCAGGGGGTACAGGCTCATTCTCACCATGCCTGACACAATGTCCCTGGAGCGCCGGCAGCTACTGTCCATTTTCGGGGCCGAGCTGGTACTGACCCCCGGGGCGGAGGGGATGCCGGGGGCGGTGAGGAGAGCCGAGCAACTGGTGGCAGAAAACCCCAACTACTTTATGCCCCAGCAGTTCAAGAACCTGACAAATCCGGAGATACAC
>CAZMZA010000038.1:0-12274 GCA_964570635.1 uncultured Dehalococcoidales bacterium | reverse complement strand
GATGTAGGCATCATAGCCTACGGGGCTGATGTGCGGCAGGCTTTTGCCAATGCCGCCAAGGCCCTGTTCAGCCTGATAACCGAACTGGATAATGTGGAGGAAGTTCTACATCGCGATACGGCGTTAACCGCTCCTGACCGGGAAAGCCTGCTGGTGGGATGGCTAAACGAGCTCATCTATCTATTTGATGCAGAACAAATTCTATTCAAGAGGTTTGATATCAGCCGGCTCAACCATACCCGGCTTGAGGCTCGAAACTACGGCGAGAAGGTGGACAGGTCAAGGCACAAGCTGAAAATGGGAGTTAAGGCAGCCACATACCACATGCTCAAGGTAGAAAAGGATGACGGTTGCCACGTCCAAGTACTGTTCGATATCTGATGGTGGTGAAATGTCAGCACCGTGGCAAGAAATACTCAAGAAGATAGACAACTATCGCTGGGAGATTCCCCAGAGCTACAAGAAAGGCATGACTGTGCCCGGCCTGATTCTTGCCAGCGCATCCATGCTTGACCATATCTGGGAAGAGCAGGTCTTTCAACAGGTGGCTAATGTGGCTTTCCTGCCCGGCATTGTTGCCCGCTCACTGGCCATGCCCGACATTCACTGGGGCTACGGCTTTCCCATAGGTGGCGTAGCTGCCACCAGAGTGGATGACGGGGTGGTATCACCCGGAGGTGTCGGCCTTGATATTAACTGCGGCGTTCGTTTACTACGAACTAACCTCACTGTAGAAGAGGTAAGGCCCAGAATCGAGCAGCTGATTGCCCGACTTTTCACCAGCATCCCCTCCGGAGTAGGCTCTACCGGTAAGATAAGGGTGAATGAGAAAGAACTGGATAGAGTCCTCACTAAGGGTAGCTACTGGGCAGTGGAAAAGGGCTACGGGGAGCCGCGGGATATCGTGGTCACCGAAGAGTCAGGCTGTGTAAAAGGGGCCAACCCGGATAAGGTGAGCAGCAAGGCCAAGAAGCGGGGGATACCACAACTGGGAACCCTGGGTTCGGGCAATCATTTTCTGGAGGTGGAGGTGGTGGACGAGATATACGACCCGGAGGCGGCCGGGGTGATGGGCATCAACGATACCGGTCAGATACTGGTGCTGATTCACACCGGATCCCGGGGCTTCGGGCATGAGGTCTGCACCGATTATGTCAGGCTGCTCGGTGAAGCCGTAAAGCGGTACGGCATCTCCTTGCCCGACCGCCAGCTTGCCTGCGCCCCGATTAAGTCGATAGAAGGGCAGGACTACCTTCAGGCTATGGCCTGTGCCGCCAACTACGCCTGGACCAACCGCCAGTGCATTACCCACTGGACCAGGCAGGTTTTCACCCAGGTCTTTGGCAAGAGCCGGGAAGAGCTGGGGATGGAGCAGGTCTACGATGTAGCTCACAACATCGCGAAGATAGAGGAATACACGGTTGACGGTAAGAAAGTCACCGTCTGTGTTCACCGAAAAGGAGCCACCAGAGCCTTCCCCGCCGGGCACCCTGATATCCCAGATAAATATAAGAATACAGGACAGCCGGTCCTCATTCCGGGAGATATGGGACGCTGCTCCTATGTACTGGTGGGCACGGAAAGAGCCATGCAGGAGACGTTCGGCTCCACCTGCCACGGTGCTGGCCGGGTTCAGAGTCGCTCCGCAGCCAAACGCAGCCTTCGCGGGGCTGACGTTGCCCGGGAGCTGGCGGCCAAGGGAATACTGGTCAAGGCAGAAAGCATGAGCTCCCTGGCCGAGGAGGCCTCCGAAGCTTATAAGGATGTAACCGAGGTGGTCGAGGTAACCCATGAGGCAGGCATATCCCGTAAGATAGCCCGGGCAACACCATTAGGAGTAATAAAAGGGTAGCAGAATGTATTTCAAAGATGTTGTTGAAGCCGTGGGTCATACTCCCCTAGTGGAAATGACTCGAATGAACCGTAACCAGAAAGTCAGAATCCTGGCCAAGCTGGAGGGGCAAAACCTGGGGGGAAGTGCCAGCATTAAAGACCGGATAGCCGTATATATGCTGCAAAAGGCGGAGCAGAGCGGTGAGCTAACCAGGGACAAGACCATCCTTGAAGCCACCAGTGGTAATACCGGCATATCCCTGGCCTGGCTGGGACACAAAATGGGCTACAAGGTCAGCATTGTCATGCCCGACAGCATGAGTCTGGAGAGGCGGCAACTGCTCCAAATCCACAACGCCGAGCTTATTCTAACCGACGGCGCCTACGGCATGAAAGCGGCTATTGACATGGCCGATGAACTAGCCGCCAAAGACGATAGATACTACCTGCCCAACCAGTTCGCCAACCCCGCCAACCCGCTGGCTCACTACGAAACCACCGGAGTTGAGATTATCAGGGACTACCCTTACGACAGGATTGACTGCCTGATTGCCGGCATCGGCACCGGCGGAACCATTATGGGCATTAGCCGCCGGCTGAGAGAGACCTACCCCGACATCAGGGTAATCGGGGTCGAGCCAGTCCCCGGCGATAGCATCCAAGGCCTGAAGTGCCTGGGAGAAGAACTGCCACCATTCTGGGATGCTACCCTTATCACGGAGAAGGCCAGGGTTACCAGCCAGGAGGCAAACACAGCCACAGCGCGACTGCTGGACGAGGAAGGAGTCTTTGCCGGGTTATCATCAGGAGCCGTCGTCCACCAGGCCATGAAGGTCGCCAACGAGATGGATGAGGGCAATATAGTGGTGGTGCTGGCTGACGGAGGGTGGAAATACCTGAGTCTAAACCCGTGGGGTAATACGAAGTGACATGGGTAATAGTCAGCCAACACGAATTACTTTGCCCCCGCCAAGGCAAAAAGGAAGCATGTCACTGGAAGAAGCGATTGCCCGGCGAAAGTCGATAAGGCGCTTCACCCCGGAACCTCTCTCACAACTCGAGCTCTCTCAGATACTATGGGCTGTCCAGGGTATCTCTGACAGCGCAAAAAGACGGAGGTCGATACCAAGTGCTGGAGCCACCTACCCCCTGGAGACCTTTGTTGTTTGCGGCCAGAACTGCGTTGAAGAAGTAGGTGAAGGCGTATACCACTACCACGCAGACGGTCACTCTCTGACCTGGCACCATCGGGGAGATGTAAGATTTGAGCTGGCCGAGTTTGCCTTAGACCAGGAATTTATATACCAAGCCCCGGTAGATATTGTTATCTGCGCTCTATATGAGCGGACAACACGATACTATGGTCAGCGTGGGGAAAGGTATGTGCACATGGAGGTGGGGCATAGCGGGCAGAACCTATATCTTCAGGCTACCGCCCTTGGTTTAGCCACAGTGGCTATTGGCGCCTTCCATGACGAAGCGGTAAGGGAAGTGCTCCGTCTGGAAGAACAGTATCATCCCCTATATATCATGCCGGTGGGTAGACCGGCCTGAGCCAGCCCAGACTGCTTATTGAAAGGTCCAGCCCCACCGTAAACCCTACGACCAACCAGGGGCTAAATGTCGAGATTCTTTACGCTCTTGGCGTGGGCTTGAATGAAGGCCCGGCGCGGCGGGACTTCAGCACCCATCAGCATATGAAATACCTCATCCGCTTTGGTGGCGTCGTCTATACTTACCGTGAGCAGGGTCCGAGTGGCCGGGTTCATGGTGGTCTCCCAAAGCTGTTCGGCGGTCATCTCACCCAGGCCCTTGTAACGTTGAACCTCTACCTTCCTGCTCCTCTGTAGCGAGGTAAGGACGTCTTCCTTCTCCTGTTCGGAGTATACCCAGTGCTCTTCCTTCCCGGTCTTAATCCGGTACAGGGGCGGCTGGGCAACGAACAGGTGCCCGTTATTAATCAGCTCAACCATGTGCCGGAAGAAGAAGGTAAGCAACAGGGTGCGGATGTGAGAGCCGTCAACATCAGCATCGGTCATCAGGATAACCCGATGGTAACGCAGCTTTGAGAGGTCAAAGTCGTCATCTATGCTGGTGCCCAGAGCGGTAATGATGGCACGAATCTCTTCGTGGGCTATCATCTTGTCTGACGGCGCCTTTTCCACGTTGAGGATTTTACCCCTTAGTGGCAGGATGGCCTGAAAACGGCGGTCACGCCCCGGCTTGGCCGAACCGCCGGCAGAGTCCCCCTCCACCAGGTAGACCTCGGAGCGGGACGGGTCTTTGTCCGAGCAGTCAGCCAGTTTCCCGGGCAGGGTGGCTGCGTCCAGGCTGCCCTTTCTAATAATCAGGTCACGTGCCTTGCGTGCTGCTTCTCTGCCCCTAGCCGCCGTAATGCACTTATCCAAGATTCTCTTGGCTTCGTCAGGGTGCTCCTCCAGATAGAGGGACAGGCCCTCACCCACCACGCTCTCCACCAGACTCTTGATTTCAAGGTTGCCCAGCTTGCCTTTAGTCTGCCCCTCAAACTGCGGCTCGGCGAGCTTAACGCTAATAATAGCGGTAAGGCCCTCTCTAACGTCATCCCCTATCAGGCTGAGGTCACCTTCCTTGAGATACTTGTTCTTATGGGCGTAGTCATTAAGGACACGAGTGAGGGCGGAACGGAAGCCGGTAAGGTGAGTGCCACCGTCCACAGTATTAACACAGTTAGCGAAGCTGAAGGTGGACTCGGTAAAACCTTCATTGTACTGAAGTGCTATCTCGACCACGGTGCTGTTTACCGGCTTTGAGATGTAGACAGGTTGTCGGTGACGCACTGTCCGGTTCCGGTTGAGGTGGCGAATAAAACCGGTAATCCCCCCCTCAAAGTAAAATGACCTCTCGCGGTCCTCACTGTCTTCCCTGAGACATATCGACAGCCCTTTGTTCAGGTAGGCCATTTCGCGGAGTCGCTCACTCAGGACATCAAAATCATACCTGGCTTTACCGAATATCTCCTCATCGGGGAAGAAGGTGATGGTGGTACCGGTACCGCTGGCTTTACCGACCTCCCTGACGTCATACTGCGGTATGCCCTTCCGGTACTCCTGTTCATACAACTTGCCGTCACGCCTGACACCAACCTTGAGCCAGGAGGATAAAGCGTTTACCACCGAAGCGCCGACTCCGTGCAGCCCACCCGACACCTGATAGGTCTTGCCACCGAACTTGGCCCCGGCATGGAGGGTGGTGATTACTGTCTCGAGGGCTGACTTATTGGTGGCGGGGTGAATGTCTACCGGAATGCCGCGCCCATTATCTTCAACCCTGACGCTGCCGTCCTCTAGAATGGTAACCAGAATTCTGTCGCAACAGCCGGCCATCGCCTCATCGATACTGTTATAGGCAATTTCATAGACAATATGATGAAGCCCGCGCTGGTCGGTACTGCCAATGTACATGCCTGGGCGTCGGCGCACTGCCTCCCGCCCGCCCAGCACCTGGATGGCCTTAGCGGTATACTCGTTATCCTGCGGCTCAGACGGAGAATGGATATCCTGTGTCATAATCAGTCTTTAACCCCTGCTGGCAATTAGAACAAAAAGAGAGCTGGATGCATAAGAAAATAAGGGAACGGCGTAGCCTACAGCTAAAAAAGAAGAGGCTGGACACCAACGAGTAATTTCTAGCGATGATTGAACAGCCACCTCATATTCATTGTAGCACAGTTTAGCTACAAAGTGAAGCCAGAGAGGTACTTATTTTAGTGCCTCCGCTAGCTGGGAAAGAGGGATGGTTTTCTGCTGGGCGGTGGCCATATCCCGCAGTACCACAGCACCCTGATTTAGTTCTTGCTCCCCAATGATTACCGCATAACGGGCAGCCAGGTTGTTCGCCTGCCTTAGCTGGGCTTTCAGGCTCTTGTTGCCCAGGGCTTCTATTACCCCAATGCCACCCCTTCTCAGCGTGGACGCCAGCTTTACTGCTTCCTCCTTGGCTTCGTCACCCAGGTAGGCAATAAAGACCTGGGGTCCGGGTAGGGGCGGGACGGACGTGCCTTCTTTCCTTAAATTCAATATTATCCGCTCCATACCGACGGCAAAGCCGATGGCCGGGGTAGGTTTGCCACCCAGTTCTTCAATCAGGTCGTCATAGCGTCCTCCACCCCCCAGAGTGCTCTGGCTTCCTTCTTCCTCAGGCTGAATCTCGAATACCGTCCTTGTGTAGTAGTCCAAACCCCGAACCAGCCGGTGATTTACCACAAAGGTAAGACGGAGCAAGCCAAGGTATCTCTTCAGCCGGCTGAAGTGCTCATCACAGGCAGGACAAAGGTAGTCAACGCTCCTGGGAGCAGAGTTGGCCGCCTCCTGGCACGATGACTTTTTACAATCGAGCAGGCGAAGCGGGTTTCTGCTCAGCCTGGTCTTACAGTCTGAGCATAGCTCTTTGAGGTGACCGCGATAATAGTCCTTCAAGGCGCCTACATACCGGGGTCGGCATAACTTGCAACCGATGCTATTGAGCTGAAGCGTCAGGCGACTGAGACCCAGAGATAAAAAGAATTGCCAGGCTGTGTCAATGACCTCAGCATCAAGGGCGGGGTCGTCATCTCCAATCGCCTCACAGCCAAACTGATAGTGCTGTCGGTACCTTCCCGCCTGAGGTCTTTCATATCTGAATATAGAAGCCAGGTAGTATAGCTTTACCGGCTGTGGCAGATTGTGCAGTCCGTGTTCCAGATAGGCCCGGCACACCGGTGCCGTACCCTCGGGTCTCAGGGTCAGCCGGTTCCCCCCTCTATCTTCGAAGGTGTACGTCTCCTTCTGCACAATATCTGTTTCTTCACCCACGCTCCGAGCGAAGAGGCCGGTATCCTCAAAGACAGGGACGTCAATACGCTTATATCCATAGAGCTGACAGATATCGGCTACTTTCTGCTCTATATAGCGCCAGTATGGCTGCTCCTGTGGCAGAATATCCGAAGTTCCGCGCGGTGCCCGATACAAACTATCCTCCCCGTCTTTTAAGCTAGGATACAGTATCAGAGCCGAATTTGTAAAGATGAGTCCTCATTTGGCACAGGGATACCTAGTACGCTATACTTATTTTATAAAGCTGATGACCATGAGGAACATGAAGTTTAACCGGCTCAAGAGTAAGGCACAGGAATACCTGCCACCGGAGAAGATAGCTCTGGTAGAGGATGCCTATGATTTCGCCATGAAGGCCCATCAGGGCCAGTTCCGCAAATCGGGGGAGCCTTACGTAGAGCATCCGTTGCAGGTAGCTTTAGTCCTGGCTGAACTTCAGCTTGATGCCAGCGCTTTAGCTGCCGCTCTGCTTCACGATGTTCCCGAGAACTGCGGAATAGCTATTCCAGAAATTGAAGCCAGGTTTGGTCCCGAGATAGCCAAGCTGGTTGACGGCGCTACAAAGCTGGGCAAGCTGGCACTGTCGGAAGACGTGGCGGCAGCCAGCGCACCTCAGGTAGAGAACCTGAGAAAGATGCTGATGGCTATGGCCGAGGACCTCCGCGTGGTGTTTATCAAGCTGGCTGACAGGCTGCACAATATGCAAACCCTGGATGCCCTGTCACCAGAAAAACAGCACAGCATTGCCCAGGAGACCTTAGAGATATACTCCCCTTTAGCTCACCGTCTGGGGATATGGGAGCTAAAGTGGCAACTGGAAGACCTGTCTTTCCGCTATCTCGAGCCGAAGCGGTACCGCCAGGTTGCTACCCTCATCGCCGCCCGGCGCACTCAGCGTGAGAATTTCATCGCTCAGGTGATTGACATTTTGAAAAAGGAGTTTGACAAGGTAGGCCTGAAAGCTGAAATCTCGGGCAGACCCAAGCACATTTACAGCCTGCACCAGAAAATAGAAAGGTACCACGCCCTGGGCAAAAACTTCAATGACATACATGACCTCCTTGCCCTCAGGGTGCTGGTCAACACTCTGCCTGATTGCTATGCCGCGGTAGGCGTCATCCACAGTTTGTGGCGCCCTCTGCCCGAGGAGTTTAACGACTTTATCGCTAACCCCAAGCCAAACGGGTACCAGTCACTGCACACCGCCGTAATGTGTATGGGGACAACACCTCTGGAAATACAGGTCCGCAGCTTTGACATGCACCGTATTGCTGAGTATGGCGTGGCGGCTCACTGGCGCTATAAAGAAGGGGAAACCAAGGATATGCATTTCGAGGAGAGAATAGCCTGGCTACGCCAGTTGGTCGAGTGGCACCGCGAACTCAGCGGAGCTGAAGACTTCCTGGAATCGGTTAAGACCGACATATTGATTGACCAGGTCTTCGTCTACACCCCCAAGGGGGAGATAAAGGACTTACCTAATGGCGCTACTCCTCTTGATTTCGCCTACAAGATTCACACCGAGCTAGGTCACCGATGTGTTGGCGCCAAAGTGAACGGCAGGATTGTGCCTCTCAATTACCAGCTTAAGAACGGTGATGTGGTCGAAATCATGACCACTAAAGGGGAGAAGGGGCCAAGCCGAGACTGGCTCAGCCCGCACCTGGGTTATATCAGGACGTCTCAGGCTAGAGAAAAGATAAGGCAGTGGTTCAAGAAGCAGGAACGGGCAGAGAATATTGAGCGTGGCCGGGAACTTCTGGAAAAGGAACTAAGGCACCTGGGGGTAAAACTCAGCTCGCGGGAGGAGCTGGCCAAGCTGCTAAAGTATGACAACCTCGACGACCTCCTGTTTGCCATTGGTTACGGCGGTATCACTACCCACCACGTTGCCCTAAAGCTAGCCGCCCAGCAAGAGCAAGCCGACCAGCCAGAGCAACCCAAAGCGACCACCGAGGTGGCACCACCCAAGACCCCGGCGTCGGCGATTAAGGTGCTGGGGGTTGGGGATATGCTTGTCCACCTGGCCCAGTGTTGCCGACCTATGCCCGGTGACCACATTATTGGCTATGTTACCCGGAGCCGAGGGGTGACCATCCACCGTCAGGACTGCTATAACGTAGTCCACGAGGACGAACAGGAGAGGCTGATTAGCGTGGAATGGGGGCGGACTGATTCCCTGTATCCAGTCAGCGTTCAGGTTGATGCCTGGGATAGGGTAGGACTGGCGCGTGATATTACCACCATCGTGGCTGAAGAAAAGGTGAATATTGTAACAATAAACCTTACCCCCCACAGCGACGGTACTACATCAATGTTCCTGACTCTGGAGACAAGGGGGCTCGCTCAATTGAGCCGGCTCCTGTCAAAAATTGAGGGGGTCCGTGGGGTGACAAGCGCTGTCAGAGTGGGAGACGAGGCGAGTGTCAAAGCTAGCCCACACCCTGATTCAACCCATGCCAGGAGGAAAGCTTAAATTCACGAGTCCCCTCCAAGCAATCAATTCTCCGCTTGTTAAAGAGGGGACAAATGAGGTACACTGCAAAGGAGTAATTCAAGGAGGTTGATATTGTCCGGTAGCAAATCAGCTGAGAAACAAGCGCGGGTAGCGGAAAGAAGGCGAATAATAAATAAGTCGATTCGTAGCCGGTGCAAGACCCAGCTAACTAAGGCGGAAGGGCTTATCGCCTCGGGTGAGGTCGAGACAGCTCGGGAGGCAGTGGCCACCGCTATCAGTTCTTTCGATAAAGCCGCCGAGAAAGGCGTTATTAATCGCAATAATGCTGCCCGACACAAATCGCGACTACTGAAAAAGTTAAATAAAGCCCTATCCGTAGCTCAGGCCAAGCCCGGAACGACTGAACCCTGATTTGATTTTTGTCATCAATAAGTGTAAATTAGCAACGGCCTAGGTTGGAACCTATCAAGAGGCAGGAATGATTCTATCTCAATTTCAGAGTATAGGGCATGACCTTTTTACTAGAGGGCTTGTTTCTTCCAATAGTGGCAACCTCAGTATTAGACTGGGAGACCGTATCATCATTACCCGCCGTGGCAGCAGGCTCGGTTGTTTACAAGAAAACGACCTGATAGAGACCGGAATAAACAAAAACGACCGGGCAACACCCCTAGCCTCGATAGAATTGCCGGTGCATCGTGCCATATACCAGCAGACCCCGGCGTCAGCCATTGTTCATGCCCATCTGCCTCATGCCGTTGCCCTCTCACTGACCGAGACTGAGATTGTACCTAGCGATGCCGAGGCCTTCTCTGCCATCGGTCAGGTTCCAGTTCTGGGCTGGAAAATGAAGGTACGGCCGGGGGGACTGGCTAACATAGTCGCCGAGGCGTTAAAGCAAAAACGGGTGGTCATGGTCTGTGGTCACGGCACCTTCGCTACTGGCCAACTACTTGATGAGGCCTACAATTACGCCGCTATACTTGAGGAAAGCTGCCGGGTGATTTGCTTATTTAGGTCACTGCAGATAGGTTCACCCAAGAAATAGTTTACCTTCTGTGTCTTTGCCACCGGTCAAAGATAAAATCCTTTTTCGTGCCGGACTTGCCCCAAGCTTCCCTAGCCGTGGGGAAGAATTTTATCAGTATCGTTATCCCCAGAGTAAGAGCCATGACGATGCCTATCCCCGACCCCGTACCCAGCCACACAACAAAGGGCAGAGAAAATAGACCGATACCCATGGAGAAGGCAACATTATGGGTAATTATGAGGGGTATAATAATCACCCCAAAAAAGATGGCCAGCCCCTGCCAGTATCCATAGGCTGGGAGCAAAACGGAGATGGCACCGATGGTAGCCCCCATACCCTTACCGCCCCGGAACTTCAGCCACACCATCCAATTATGGCCAACGACTGAAGCCAGCCCTGCCAGCAGGACAAAGAGCGGGGATACTTCCAGCAGCCAAAGGGCAACAGCTACTGCGGCTGCCCCCTTGCCAACGTCGACGATGGCCACAAAAATGGCGGGGAAGACTCCTACCTCCCGGAAGGTATTCAAGCCACCAACATTACCTCCCCCCAGCCGACGGATGTCTTCGCCCCGGGTAAGCCGAGCCGCAATATAAGCTGAGGGGATGGAACCCAACAGATAGCCAATAATTATGGCTATAATCCCGGTTACAATATCATTTACTATCACCTGAACCTCTGAGCTCCACCTTTTGATAGACCGGTGTGCACCAGTCCGTATATTTCGGGTTCTTACCACGAACCACGTCCGAGTATATCTGTTGTAGTTTCCTGGTTACCTCACCCACTTCGCCGTTACCTACTTTGCGGTTATCTATCTCGCCCACCGCAGTTATGTTAGCCGCAGTGCCGGTCAAAAAGCATTCCTCAGCGGTGTAGAGTTCACAACGGTTGACCGACCTTTCTATCGTTTCGATACCCAGTTCATTCTTAGCCAGCTTCATTACCGTATCGCGAGTAATACCCATGAGAATATCATTATGAGGGGCTGGGGTTACCAGTTTGTCGCCGATGACCAAGAAAATGTTCTCGCCACTCCCCTCAGCCACATAACCATCGGCGGTAAGCATTATCGCCTCATCAAAGCCATTCTCAATAGCCTCCGTTTTAGCCATGGCATTACTGATGTAAAGCCCGGTAAGCTTAGCCCGCGGGACTTCCCTGGCACACCGCCACGAAGAGACGCAACACCTGGCCTTATCCACACTCAAATATGGTCCCCAGGGGAAAGCGAAGACCACGAAATCACATTCCAAGTCATGGAGGCGGACACCGAGAGCCTCAGAGCTCTTATAGGCAAGAGGCCTGACATACAGGTCTTCCTGGAAGCCGCACTTCTCCGCTAATTCCACCGTTATCTTGCACAGGTCATCAATGGTATAGGGCAGGTCAATCTTCAGCACCCGGCAGCCCTGATGCATTCGCTGATAGTGCTCCTTGAGACGAAAAAGATAAAGCTGGCGCTGCTCGTTATTCCAGTTGCCCCTGACGCCCTCAAAAACAGCGGTGCCATAGTGAAGGGAATGGGTCTTAACCCCTAATTTGGCTTCAGCCACGGGGACGAACTGTTTCCTGAAAAAGGCATACTCTGGCATCTTGCTCCCTCCTGCTTACATGACGTCTATTATAGTCATTAGCTGGCTGGAAAACAAGTAGTTCTAGCTAGGGGGACTCTCTTGACAAAGCTGTGGGGGGTGTGCTACAATGTCCGATGCTCGAAAAGAGTAAGCACCTTAACAATTGGATAGCGGAAGGAAGGTTAAAGCGAAGCAAAGTTCATTGGAGAGTTTGATCTCGGCTCAGGATGAACGCTGGCGGCGTGCTTTATGCATGCAAGTCGTACGGTTTCGGTTTACCGGAACCGTGGCAGACGGCTGAGTAACGCGTAGGTAACCTGCCCTCAAGTGGGGAATAACCCCGGGAAACTGGGGCTAATACCGCATGTGGTGATGGCACCGTGGTGCTATCACTAAAGCCGCAAGGCGCTTGGGGATGGGCCTGCGTCCTATCAGGTAGTTGGTGCGGTAACGGCCCACCAAGCCAGTGACGGGTAGCTGGTCTGAGAGGACGACCAGCCAGACGGGGACTGAGACACGGCCC
>CAZMZA010000037.1:0-12294 GCA_964570635.1 uncultured Dehalococcoidales bacterium | reverse complement strand
TGGGGACACGCGGATTTTCAGTCCGCTGCTCTACCACCTGAGCTACCTCGGCGTAGAGAATATTGTAGCTGTTACCACTATCACTGTCAAGAAAGGTGTGCCTAGCACCCCATTTCGCAGGGCCGGAGGTTCGTCTCTCGTTTGGGAGTATTGACAATGGGACGAATGAGAGCTACATTAAAGTCTTAAGACGTCCGTCTTAGCTAAGGTTAGAGGAGGTCAGGATGGCACCAGCGGTCTCGATAGAGTTGTTGAAGAGAATTGATGTTTTTAAAGGCTTGACCGACCGGGAACTGGCAAGAATAGCCGAATTGTGCCGCGAGCATTCTCACGGGGCCGGGGAAATCTGTGTCGCCGAGGGTGACAAGGCAGACTACCTCCGGTTCGTCAAGAAAGGCAGGGTAGCCATTGAGTTCCGGGTCCCGCATGCTCCTGAGGGGAAAGACATTACTGTTGATACCGTCGGTGCCGGGGAGGTTTTTGCCTGGTCGGCACTGGTAACCGGGACAATGACGGCTTCGGTAAAGACGGTAGAACCCACCGAAGTCCTGGATGTAAGTGCCAGCGAGCTACTCAGTCTTTGCGAAGAGGACAATCACATCGGCTACACCATAATGAAAAACCTGACGTGGGTGATTAGCTCAAGGCTGACCCGCAGCCGACTGGCGCTGCTAAACGCTATATCGGCCGCCATCGGTGAGGGCTGGTAAACCCGGGAGTATGCCATGTAAGGCCTTCATGTGGTTGCCCCGCCGGCGGCAGTCGCCGTAGTTGTCCCAAGACCACCTCCCCAATCGTACCTTTATTCCGCATGTATGACTGCCTCAACCTGCGATTGCCAATGAGTGTTCAGAGCAATAAAAGAACCTGGGGCTTGAAGCGCAACGTCTTCTTGCTGGGTACTGTCAGCCTGCTTACCGATGTCAGCAGTGAGATGATTTTTACACTCGTCCCTATCTTTCTGTCGAATGTGCTGGGGGCAGGCAGTACCATCATAGGAATTGTCGGGGGAGTGTCGGAGAGCACCGACGCCGTCTTAAGGATATTCAGCGGCTGGATTAGCGATAGAACCGGCAGGCGCAAACCCCTGGCACTGCTGGGCTACAGTATTTCCACCATAGCCAAGCCCTTTATGTACTTGGCTTCCAGCTGGGGAGTGGTGCTGGCTGTCAGGTTCAGCGACAGGCTGGGGAAGGGAATCCGTACTTCACCGCGAGACGCACTGGTTGCCGATTCTGTCTCAGCTCTGGAGAGGGGCCGGGGCTTCGGGTTGCACCGGGCTATGGACACGTTCGGCGCTGTCCTCGGGCTGGCACTCGCTGCCGTTATCATATACTCGGTTCAGGGTGGGGGGCTGGAGCTCGGGCTAAAGACCTACCAGTGGCTGGTGCTGGTGGGCATTGTGCCGGCGGTGCTGGCGGTAGTGGTGTTGCTGGTCTTTGTCCGCGAGCCGGAGAGAAAACGCTTGCCGACGGAAGTCCCAAATCCGGGAGCCATACGGGGGCATCTCCTGGCCGGCTTCGATGCCCGCTTTAAGGTCTTTCTGGTCATCATGGCTGTATTTACTCTGGGCAATTCCAGCGACTTCTTTGTCATACTGCGGGCGCAGAATTTAGGGATACCGCTTGTCCAGGTGATGCTGATGCTCGTCCTGCTCAATGCCGTCTACTGCGCCATTTCTTTTCCCGCCGGTATGCTGTCTGACCGCTTGGGTAGAAGGCGGGTTATCGCTCTGGGCTGGCTTATCTATGCCCTGGTCTACCTGGGGTTGGCTCTCAGTCCGGCGGTGTGGCCGATGTGGCTGCTCTTTGCCGGCTACGGAATCTACTACGGGGTGGTAGAGGGGGTGGCCCGGGCTTTTGTCGCCGACCTGGTGGTGGAGGAGAAAAGGGGCACCGCCTACGGTCTCTATCATGGCGTGGTCGGGCTTACCCTTTTGCCCGCCAGCGTCATTGCCGGCTGGCTGTGGCAGATAATAAACCCGGCCGCTCCCTTCTTCTTCGGTGCCGGGCTGGCCTTCCTGGCCATGCTGGGGATGATGGCGCTGGTTAGAGAATGAGCGGTTCCTATTCCAGCACCACGTTATCTATCAGTCTGGTGCTGCCGATGCTTACCGCCATTGATACCAGGGACGGTGGGCTGAGTGTATCCAGTTCGTCCAGCGTTTCGGGGTCAGCTATGCTGACATAGTCAACACTGGCCAGCGGCTGTTTCTTAATCAGGACAAGCATTTCCTGGCGTACTTTTTCGGCGTCTCTTTCGCCGTCGGCGTAGAGCTGCTGGGCGAGGGTGAGTGCCTGGTAGAGTACGGTGGCTGCCTGGCGCTGCTCGGGGTTCAGGTAGCTGTTGCGGCTGCTCATCGCCAGACCGTCAGCCTCGCGCACCGTGGGCAGGGTAATAACCTCCAGGTTCATATCAAGGTCGGCCACCATCTTCTTGATGACTATCGCCTGCTGGGCATCTTTCTGCCCGAAGTAGGCCCTGTTTGGCTGAACAATGTTAAACAGCTTCGCCACCACGGTAGTAACTCCTCTGAAGTGGCCGGGGCGGGAGGCTCCTTCCAGTCTTTCGCTGACCTTACCGACCTCCACCCAGCTATCAAACCCTGGCGGGTATATCTCGGCTGCCGAAGGCATAAAGACGATATCAGTCCCTTCCTTTTCCAGAAGGGACAGGTCGCGTGGTAAGTCGCGTGGGTAGCGGTCAAAGTCGTCGTGGGGACCAAACTGGGTCGGGTTAACGAATATGCTGGCGACTACTGACGGGTTTTCAATTCTGGCCTGCCTGACCAGTGAGAGGTGTCCTTCGTGGAGGTAGCCCATAGTGGGGACAAAGCCGACTGGCTCGGTAACCTGCTGCCTCAGGCTTTTCATCTCGGCGATGGTTTCAGCGATTTTCATAGGCAGGCTTTGACCGGTGGAGGGACTATTTGCTCAGCTCAGCGAGTACCTTTTCATCCATGAAGAAGCTTTGTTCGTCGGTGGGGAAGCTGCCCGCTTTCACCTCATTGTGATATTCGGTAACGGCGTTTCGGATAATATCGGCAAGCTTGGCATATTGCTTGGCGTGCTTGGGGACGAAGTCGGTGAAAGAACCCAGGATGTCATTTATTACCTGAACCTGTCCGTCGCAGCCGATACCGGCCCCGATGCCGATGGTGGGGATGCCTATGCTCTGGGTGATAAGGGTGGCCAGTTGTGCCGGGACTGTCTCAAGGACAACGGAGAAGGCCCCGGCCCCTTCCAGGGCCTGGGCGTCCGCCAGCAGTCTGGCGGCTGTCTCTGAAGTCTTGCCCCTCACCTTGTAACCGCCAAGCTGGTATATTGACTGGGGGGTAAGGCCAATATGACCCATAACCGGGATGCCGCATTCCACGATTCTCCTTACCTTTTCGGCTACGTTCACGCCGCCTTCGAGCTTGACCGCCTGGGCACCGCCTTCCTGGATAAAACGGGCGGCGTTGCGCAGTGCCTCCTCAACAGACACATGGTAGGTCATGAAGGGCATATCCCCGATTATCATAGCCCGTTTGGTGCCTCTGACCACGGCCTTAGTATGATGGAGCATCTCCTCCATGTTTACGGGTATGGTTGATTCATAGCCAAGGATTACCATACCCAGACTATCCCCGACCAGGATTAGCGGTACTTCCGCCTCATCAATTATCTTGGCCGTGGCATAATCATAGGCGGTGAGCATGGTAATCTTCTCACCCTTTTGCTTCATTTCCCTTATCTGATTTATAGTGATACGCATCTGTTTCCCTGCTAGAAGGGTATCGCCCCGACCGGTTGTCTTATTTGCGTGATAGCATTCCGGGCATCAACGTATATCAGTTTCGGAGTATGATAGCGAGTTTCACTCTCATCGACATGGCAGTAGGAGAGTATAATGACCATATCCCCTTTAGCCACCAGCTTGGCGGCAGCACCATTTATGCAGATTTCACCGGTTTTCCCTTCTATGGCATAGGTGGTGAAACGGGCACCGTTGGTAATACTCAATACGTGAACCTGCTCGTAGGGAAGGATGTCGGCTGCTTCCATCAGCCTCCTGTCGATGGTGATGCTACCTTCATAGTCGATGTTGGCTTCAGTAACATGGGCCCGGTGGATTTTGCTCTTTAGCATGGTTCTCATTAGGCTTCCCCCCGTTTCAGTATGGTTTCCAGTTCCATTGCCTGTTCCTGATTGATTCTTCCCTTTGCCAGGGCAATAGGGATGGTCTGACCACCAAGTTCACGATAGGCGGGCAGTACACTTGGAGCCATCTTTTGCAGAGCAGCAAGGTGCTTCTTAATCGTTCCGGTATCACCTCGAGCTATCGGCCCGGTGAGGCACTGCGGTATGCCCAGAGTCTCAATATTGTGAATCGTCCCGCGTATGAGTGGCAGCAGCGCCTGGGTAGCCTGCTGGGGCGTTATGCCGAAGGTTTGCCAAAGGTCGGTGGCTAACTTGACCAGAGTTACCAGGTAGTTGCAGGCGATGACGGCGGCCGCGTGGTAGATTACCTTATCGCTTGCCTTTAGCTCTATCCAGTGGCCATCAAGGGCGGTGGCCATATCTTTTAGTGTGCTCAGCAAGGGTTCCTCAGCCTCTAGGGCGAAGGTTGAGCCTGGCATATTCTCTATGGCCTGCTTGGCGCTGGCAAAAGTCTGTAGCGGGTGAAAGACGCCAACAAGGGCGCCCGATTTCTTGGCCGGTTCTAGAATTTGAGTTGAGTCAGCACCACTGCAGTGGACTACACTCTGAGCGGGGCGCCAGTTTACTGTGGGGACTACGGAGGCAATAGTATCGTCCGGGGTAGTGATGAAGACAAGCTCGGCAGCATCAGCCACGCCTTGATTGCTGTCAAAGGCATGGCAGCCGGAGATTGTCTGCGCCAGATTTCTGGCCGAGGTCTGGTTCCGACTAGACACAGCTACAACCTTATAACCCTTGCGGCTGAGTTTTGTCGCGAGAGCAGTACCAACTGTCCCGGCACCAATGAACCCTAATCTGACCATTCTGCTTCCCCGTCCGAGCCGGGGTAACCGCTAAAAAATAACCCTCTCTGACACAGTCAGAGAGGGCGTCAAATCACCTTCCTATTTCCCGCCGTCTCGGTCTGTATCAGATCCAAGCGACTCTAATTGGTAATATCTTAAGAGCTCACCGCCTAACCGGTCGATGGCTGATAACTTCCTAACGGTTCAATGCTATCAGACAAATAAGGTTTTGTCAACCGTTATTTTGCTATTGTTCATACCGTTGTAGCTTCTCGAGCAAATCGGAGAACAGGCTGTCGGTGATAACGGGCGAAGACTGATTAAGCAGGTTGGTGTGCAGTGGAGTGATGGAGATATAACCTTGCTCTATTGCCCAGATATCTGTGTTGCTATCCGTATTTTTGTTTAGCCTGTGGCGTAGCAGCCGGTAGTATGGCTGCTTATCTTCGGATTCTTCCTCAACAGTGAAGGTATGGCTTTTGGGGGCTAAACGGGTAACCTTCGGTTCTCTGAGTTTTTCACGCGGCAGGTCAGGCAGATTTACATTGAGCAGAATGTCTGAAGGTAAGGTAGCCGAGTCAATCTCTTTGGCGAGTATTGCCGCTAGCCTGGCGGCATTATCTAGGAGCTTGCCATTGAGGGCAGGAGCTGATATGGCAATGGCGGGAAGACCGTGCAGGTAGGCTTGCAGGGCGGCACTCACTGTTCCTGAGATAAACACATCATCACCCAGGTTCGCTCCCTGGTTTATCCCGGAAACGACTAGGTCAATGTCATTCCCGGCCAGCTTGGATAGGGCCAGAATAACACTGTCAGCCGGAGTTCCTTCTACGGCGTAGGTCTCCACCCCTGGTATTACGGGCTCCGCCCGGTGGGCTCTTACCGGGTAGCGCAGGGTGACGGCGGTGCCTATAACACTCCGCTCCCTGTCTGGAGCAACGACTATTACCTGTGCCACCTTCTTCAGTTCCTTGACCAGTACTCGCAGCCCATCAGCGAGTATGCCATCATCATTGGTTGCCAATATTTTCATACGGGGAGTCCTCTATATCCAGTCCGTAGTTTACCACTTCGTGTGCGGTCAGGGCAAATGGATAGCGTTCGGGAATACCGCTTTCTTTTCAATTTAGGCAGGTTTGTGATAGTATGTGGGGTGGCATGAAAAGCTTTGTTGAAGAGGTTGCAGCTGCTCCCGGTGGTGAGAATATTCGTGCTTGCATTCAGTGTGGTATTTGTACTGGTTCCTGCCCCGCTGCCAATAATATGGAATATGCGCCGCGGCAGATTGTGGCTATGATTCGAGCTGATATGCGTGACGAGGTATTGTCCAGCAGCTCGATGTGGCATTGTCTCTCCTGCTATACGTGCTCGGTACGCTGTCCCCGAGGTGTCAAGCCGGCTGAAATAGCCCATGCCTTGGAGGGCTTGGCCAGTCAGCAGGGCTTTAAGGTCAGGGAGACCAGTACCCCGGCTATGTATCGCAGCTTTATCAGCTCCATGAAAAGAAACGGGCGGGTGCATGAGTTTGGCACGATGCTCAGCTATTTCCTGTCGACTAACCCGCTGAAGGCGCTCAAGTTGCTGCCTATGGGCCTGGAGCTGTTTTGGCACAAACGGTTGCCATTAGCACCCAATAGGGTCAAAGGTAGGAAGGATTTAGCCAAAATCATACGGAAATTTACGGAGATTAGGGCTAGCCAGTGAATTACTACTGCTATTTCCCCGGTTGCTCGGCTGAGGCCACAGCAATCGGTCTGGGCCTCTCCGCTCAGGCTATAGCTGAGCCGCTGGACATTGAGCTGATTGAGCTGGAGGACTGGACCTGCTGTGGCTCGACGCCCTACGGCTCACTGGACAAACTGGAGGCTATCTCAACCGTAGCTCGCAATCTGGCCCTGGCAGAAAAAACGGGGCTGGACATGGTAACACCTTGCCCGTCCTGTTTCTTAACCTTCTATCAAGCGAATTTGTACCTTAAAGAGCACCCTGAGATAGCGGCGAAGGTGAATGAGGCTTTAGATGCCGCTGGTCTGGTGTACCACGGTAATGTAAGAGTAAGGCATCTGATGGACGTCTTGTTCCGTGACGTTACCCCCGAAGGCATCGCCTCAAAGGTTAAAAAGGAACTCGGTGGGCTCAAGGTGGCTCCTTACTATGGTTGCCAGTTAGTCCGCCCCGATTGTGGTTTTGATGACCCTGACTCGCCGCAATCTCTCGACCTCCTGGTGGAGAGCCTCGGTGCCGAGCCTGTTCCCTATCCGCTGAAGAACCGTTGCTGCGGGGGCGCCCTGATTATCTCGGAACCGAGTCTGGGGCTGGGCTTGATGCGCAGGCTGCTGGACAATGCCGTAGAGAACGGGGCTCAATGCATCGTTACCGTCTGCCCGCTGTGCCAGATGAACCTGGATGCCTGTCAGGGCAGCGTCAATAGAGAGTTCAAGACCAGTTATAAACTGCCGGTCCTGTTCATCACGCAGTTAATCGGACTTGCTTTGGGGATTGACCCGTTACCACTGGGGCTAAATACGAATATAGTATCACCCAGCCGGGTGCTGGAGCATATATCTAAGGTGGGGGCTAAGAGTGGAGCCTAGAATTGGTGTCTATATCTGCCATTGCGGCAGCAACATTGCCGGCACGGTTGATTCGGCTGCGGTCGCCGAGTTTGCTCGGGGGCTGGAGGCAGTGGTAGTGGCCCGTGACTATAAGTTTATGTGCTCTGACCCGGGGCAAGAGATGATTAAGAATGATATCAAGGAGTTTGGGCTTAATCGGGTAGTGGTTGCCTCATGCTCACCGACAATGCACGAGCCCACTTTCCGTCGGGTCTGCCAGGAAGCAGGAATCAACCCCTATTTCTTTGAGATGGCCAATATTCGTGAGCACTGTTCCTGGGTAACTGAGGATAAGCAGAAGGCTACGGAGAAAGCGAAAGTTCTGGTGGGCGCTGCGGTAAGACGGGTCTATTACCACGAGGCCCTGGAGACAAGGGAGGTGCCAGTCAACCCCAACACTCTGGTAGTCGGTGGTGGAATCGCCGGTATTCAGGCGGCACTGAAGGTGGCTGATTCTGAGCACAAGGTCTATCTGGTGGAAAGAGAGCCCAGCATTGGGGGACATATGGCACAACTGGACAAGACGTTCCCCACCCTGGACTGCTCAGCGTGTATCCTGACGCCGAAGATGACCCTGGTGGGGTCTCACCCCTATATTGAGATGGCAACCTACAGTGAGGTGGTTGACGTTTCCGGGTATGTGGGCAACTTTAAGGTCAAGATTAGAAAGCAAGCAAGGTATATCGATATTGATAACTGTACCGGCTGTGGTGAGTGCGAGAAGGTATGCCCGGTTAGCGTACCCCATGAGTGGGAACTGGGTTTGACCCAGAGGAAGGCGGTGTACCGACCCTTCGCTCAGGCTGTACCGAATGCTTTCACCATTGACAAGCGGGGTTATCCCCCGTGTCGGGTTGCCTGCCCCGCCGGGGTCAACGCTCAGGGCTACGTCGCCCTTATCTCGCAGGGTAATTTCAAGGAAGCCCTTGAGGTACTCAGGAGGACAATGCCCTTCGCTGGTGTCTGCGGTCGGGTCTGCACTCATCCCTGTGAGACCGAGTGCGAGAGGGGCAAGGTTGACGAGCCTATAGCCATCCGCTCACTGAAGCGTTTTATGGCTGACTATGAACTCAAGGCGGGGAGAGAGAAGACGAAGCCGGTCGAACTCACCAAGGAGGACAGAGTAGCCATTGTTGGCTCCGGTCCGGCTGGTATCGCCTGCGCCTATGACCTGATTAGGGAGGGTTACCCGGTTACCGTGTTTGAGGCTGCCCCCAAGGCGGGAGGAATGCTTCGGTATGCTATCCCTGACTACAGGTTGCCCGAGTCGGTAGTGGATAGCGAAATAGGCTACGTTGAAGAGCTGGGGGTGGAGATAAGGACAGATACGCTGGTGCGTAACCTGGACGATATTCTGGGTCAGGGCTATAAGGCAGTCTTCCTGGCTAATGGTGCCTGGTCAAGCCAGAAGATGGGTATCCCCGACGAGGACGCCGAAGGGGTTATTCATGCGCTTGACTTTCTCAAGCAGGTCAACTCCGGGGTGGAGGTTAGCCTCGGCGACTGCGTGGTTGTTATCGGTGGCGGTAATGCAGCGGTGGATGCGGCTAGAGTAGCCCTGCGCCTGGGTGCAAAAGAGGTTTCTATTGTGTACCGCCGCTCCCGGGCTGAGATGCCGGCAATTGAAGATGAGATTGGTGAAGCTGAGCGGGAAGGAATCAAGCTCCATATCCTGGCGGCGCCGACTAAAGTCCTCACCGAGAATGGCCGGGTGACTGGCATTGAATGCATTCGGATGGAGCTGGGCGAACCTGATGCCAGTGGGCGACGGCGTCCGGTTCCTATTGAAGGCTCAGAATTCAGCATGAAAGTGGACAACGTAATCATGGCCATCGGGCAGACGGTGGACAGGGAAATGTTGCCTGAGGCGGTCGAGTACACCGGCTGGGGGACTCTGGCGGTTAACTCGGTCACTCTGGCGACGAATATGACCGGCGTTTTTGCCGGTGGCGATGTGGTATCTGGCCCGGCTGACATTATCCGAGCCATCGCTGCCGGTAAGGAAGCGGCTATATCGATAGACCGCTACCTCAGGGGGGTGGACTTAAGCGAGGGGAGGCCGGTCCAGCGTGAGCGGGTAAAAGAGGTCAGTAAGGAGGGGGTGGAGAAAGAGCCGAGGCAGGCTATGCCGCTCCTAGAGTCGGGAGAGCGGCGGAGCTTTGCTGAGGTTGAACTGGGCTTTGACGAAGAGGCAGCAATTGGGGAAGCCAAGCGTTGTTTGAACTGCGGCGTGTGCTCAGAGTGCCTGGAGTGCCTCAAGGTCTGTGAGCGGGGTGCCATAAACCATGACATGAAGGATGAATATGTAGAGGTAGAGGTCGGCAACATAATCTTAACCACCGGTTTTGAGGCGTTTGACCCTACTCCCATGTATCAGTACGGGTATAAGCGGTTGGACAACGTCGTTACCAGCCTTGAGTTCGAGAGAATGGTGAATTCTGCCGGTCCCACCGAAGGTGAGATTGTGCTTAAAGACGGACAACATCCCGAGAGCGTCGCCCTTATCCACTGTGTTGGCAGTAGAGATGAGAAGTATCACGAGTATTGCTCGCGGGTCTGCTGTATGTACTCGATGAAGCTCGGTCACCTGATACTGGAGCACGTTCCCGGAGCTCGAGTCTACGAATTCTACATAGACATCAGGTGCTTTGGTAAGGGCTACGAGGAATTCTATAACCGGCTGCTCGGTGAGGGGATAACCTTTATCCGCGGTCGCCCGGCTGAGATAACCGATATTGGCGAGACGCCTGAGGAGGAGGGTAAGCTCGTTGTTCAGTTTGAGGATACCCTTGTCGGACGGCAGCGCCGCTTACCGGTAGATATGGTTGTCCTGGGGGTCGGGCTCGAAACACGGCCGGATGCTGATGCAGTGGCCCGTCTATTTAACATAAGTCGCAGCGCTGACGGCTTCTTTATGGAGAAACACCCCAAGCTGGACCCGGTGGCGACTATGACCGACGGTGTCTTTGTTGCCGGCTGCTGTCAGGGTCCCAAGGATATCCCCGATACCGTCGCTCAGGCTTCGGCGGCTGCCGCTGAGGTGCTGGCTATGATTAGTCGGGGCAGGGTAGCGGTCGAGGCAGCCACAGCAGTAATTGACGAGAGAATTTGCGCCGGCTGCCAGTTCTGCAAACTTCTCTGCCCCTATAGCGCTGTTTCCTTCGATGAAGAAAAAGGGGTGTGCCGGGTTAACGAAGCTCTTTGCAAGGGCTGTGGTGCCTGCGTGGCCGGTTGTCTCAGTGATGCGGTAAGCCTCAGTCACTTTACCAATGAGCAAATAGTAGCCCAGATGGAGGGCATGTTAGCGTAGAGGTACCAGAGTAATAGTCTTGACCATACCTGCAAGACAGCCTAGAATTGGGTAACAAAAATGGCTGAGATTACTCTAACTATAGACGGACGCCAGATAACTGGTCGTGACGGAATGACTATCCTTGAGGCCGCTCAAGAAAACGGGATAGACATTCCTACCCTGTGTCACAGACCTGAGTTGTCCCCCATTGGCGCTTGCCGTATCTGTGTGGTTGAGGTAGAAGGCTCTCGGACTCTCGTCGGTTCCTGCCACACTCCAATCACCCCGGGGATGGTTATCAGTACCCGCTCTCCCAAGGTCCTGGAGACCCGCAAGGTGATAGTAGAGCTTTTGCTGGCGAGCCACTGCGGTTCCTGCTTCATGTGTGATAAGGCTAACGTATGTGAGTTGCGCAGCATTGCTGCCGACCTGGAGGTGGGTTTACCTCAGTTTCAGGTCAGGAAGCGTTACTACCCGTTAGAGGATGTAAGCCCTTATGTTGTCCGTAACCTGTCAAAGTGTGTCCTGTGCCGCCGGTGTGTCAGGGCATGCCGTGAAATAGCCAAGCAGAATGTACTGGCTATTGCCTATCGTGGTTTCGATTCTAAGGTTATCTTTGACTTTGACCAGCCTCTGGATGGGGAAGTCTGCCGTGACTGCGATGTCTGTATTTCCATTTGTCCAACCGGGGCACTGAGTCGACCGGTCAAGATTACAGAGGAGAAGAAAGGAACACCGCTGGTTATCAGCCATTGACTGTCAAGCTGGCAGCGGAGTCAGAATATGGATGAAGTCCCCGAAACAACCTCGCCCCTGAGTAAAGACAACGGGAACCTGTTATTACGGCTGGAGGAGGCGCAAAGCAAGCTCGGCTATCTATCTCAAGAAGTCATGGTTGAACTGGCTGAGTCTCTGGGTGTCTCCAGGGGTGAGATATACGGGGTAGCCACTTTCTATTCTTTCCTCTCCACCAGGCCGCAGGGCAGGTATGTGATTAGGATTTGTAAAAGTCTGCCCTGTTTTCTCAGTGACGCCCAGATGATAATCAGGAGCGTGGAGCAGGAAATCGGGATTAGACCCGGTGAGACTAGCCCTGATGGCAAGTTCTCTTTCCAGCTGGTCAATTGCATCGGTGCCTGCGACAAAGCTCCGGCGATGATGATAAACGACGACGTTTACGTTGATTTGACCCCGGAGAAAGTGGCACAGGTGCTGAAGGCGCTGCCCTAGTTTTGAGGTTATTTTATATGCCTGAGAAGCGAGTAGTCTTAAAGAACTGTGAGGTTATCGACCCCGGGAGCATAACCAGCTATCTGGGTGTAGACGGTTTTGTGGCTCTGGGCAAGGCTCGTGATATGGCTCCAGAGCAAATAATAGAAGAAGTAAAGGAAAAAACCAAA
>CAZMZA010000036.1:0-12774 GCA_964570635.1 uncultured Dehalococcoidales bacterium | reverse complement strand
AGCGTGGACATCTGCATCGGCACCCACCGCTTACTGCAGAAGGACGTGGTCTTCAAGAACCTCGGGCTGCTAATCATTGACGAAGAGCAGCGCTTCGGCGTAGTCCATAAGGAGCACCTGAAGAAGCTGAGGCAGGAGGTAGATGTCCTTACCCTCAGTGCTACCCCCATCCCCCGCACCCTTCACATGGCCCTGGTAGGGGTGAGGGACATGAGCACTATGGAGACTCCCCCCGAACAGCGCCTGCCTATCAAGACCTATGTTGCCGCAAATGACGACCGCCTGGTCAGAGAAGCCATACTCAGGGAACTGGAAAGGAACGGACAGGTTTTCTTCGTTCACAACCGGGTGCAGAGCATCGCCTACGTCGCCAACAAGCTACGCTCTCTGGTGCCCGAAGTCAGGGTAGCCGTGGCTCACGGACAGATGCCCGAGACCGAGCTTGAGGCAGTAATGACCGACTTTACCCAGGACAAGAGCGACGTTCTGGTATGCACCACTATCATTGAATCGGGGCTGGACATGCCCAATGTCAACACCCTGATTGTCAGCAACGCCGATAAATTCGGGCTGACGCAGCTATACCAGCTCCGGGGCAGGGTGGGCCGCGGTGCTAACCTCGCCTACGCCTACTTCCTCTACGAAAAGGGGAAGTTCCTGACCCCGACCGCCCAGAAACGCCTGAGGACAATCTTTGAAGCCACCGAGCTGGGAGCCGGCTTTAACATCGCCATGAAAGACCTGGAAATCAGAGGGGCGGGAAGCCTGCTCGGGGTAAAGCAGAGCGGCAACATAAGCGCCGTCGGCTTCAGCCTCTACTGCCGACTGCTGGCCGAAGCCGTAGAGGAGCTGAAAGAAAGAGAGGCCGGTCTGCCGGAGAAAGCCGCCCGGCCGCCGCGCCTGCCGGCACCGACCATAGACCTGCCCCTGGCCACCCACATACCCGAAGAATACGTGCCCGACCTCGACACCAGGCTGGGCCTCTACCAGCGCCTGGTAAAGCTGGACAGGGCTGAGGAGCTCAAGACTCTGGCCCAGGAGTTCAGCGACCGCTTCGGCGCTCTGCCCCCGGAGGTAAAGAACCTGCTCTACGCAGTAAAGATTAAGGCCCTGGCCAGCCGGGCCGGCATCGAGTCCATCTCCACCGAGGACAGCCAGATTATACTCCGCCGCTTTCAGGGCACGTACTTTGACAAACAGCAACTGGAGCCGCTTATGAGGGAAGGCATAAAGATAGGCCTGACCCAGGTCAGACTGAACCCCAAACGCCTGGGGAACGAGTGGCAGAGGGTGCTGGAAGATATATTACAAGAGATAGGGTGATATGATGGAGACAGGAGGAGTTACAGGTGGGATTACTGAATCGCAAACCTACAGTTGGCATTGAGGAATTTTGTAAATAGTCCTATGACTCCCGAGATTCTGCAACATCAAGTGTTGGTATTGGTCACCTAGATTCTGCGAATTATTTTAGCTTGCTTCTAGCATCCTTTAAATCACCCCTCATCAATAATTGGGTTACAGCTTCAGCAGGTGTAACAATTGCTATACCAGAATTCAACTCAACTTGTATCTCCCCTATATCACCCGTTTTCTGAGTCTCTTGGGCAATATCATAGTGCCCACTCACTAATCCCATGAACGACGTTGCCCAAACTAAATTTACATCTACTGGTATACCTTTCTGGCTACCATCACTTAATTGTAAAGGCATTTGCTGCTGTACTATCGTTGGGTACATAAAGAACACAGGCGAACCGCTGTGTCCTCCCCATGAGTGGAATTCAACTAAGTAAGCAACAATTGAGAATCTAGTCCCATCCATCTCCAGTTCTACATTCTCAGGCATCCTAGAGATGTTCCCAAATCTAGCTATTGGTAAATTGTGCTCCCCTCCATAATGCTTAGTGAATAATCCGAAAAAATATACTTGATGCCCAACACGTGGCTGTATTTCCATTCTGCCATATGGGGTATCCCCAACAAATTTATAATCCGGGGGACCACCAACAAAGTCAGTAAGTTTGAAACCAGCTACATCTAGGTCTGTAGGTTGAACATCTGGGGGCAAAGCATTACGGAGAATAGGAATTGCAGCCACATCTGCATTGTCATGTAAATACCAATTTTCAACTTTGGTTGGGAACTCTATAAATTCGCCTATCTTGCGATTTGCACGAATATAGACCTTTCCATATGGACGTGCTTTATCAATGCAATGTCTTGTTGTTATCACGTAATCCACTTTATGGTCGGTACTACCTTCTATTGGAACAGTTACAAAGAATCCAGTAGCCTTTGGTATTCGTTGTGTAACACCTCCTATTTGCTCGTCTACACACAAGAATACAACGGTTTTCAGGTACTCTTCAGCTACGGCTTCCATATAATCCACCCCCTACAGCCAGTTTTCTTCGTCTGTATGGAGGTAGTATACTACCTGCAACCTTACCCCCGTCAATGGGTTGTATATCTACCTTGTGGGGATAGTTACCTTATGTTATAATGCCCCATCCTTTTTGAAGGGAATTATTATGGTCAATTTTAAATCTAGCTTTTCGTTTGATGATGGAAAATTGAAAAAACTCCAACAGAAAGCCAAAGAACTACATGGACAAAGGGAAGTTCCATTATCAGAATTAATGCCTGACAACTTCATTCGGAAAAACACGAACTTTCAAACCCTCCAAGCAATGCTTGACGCAAGCGGCATCGAAAATTTGGAGGAAATTGGCAATGAGAAGTTCTCAAAATTTATTTCTACTCATACTCGATTCAGCACTTGGGAAGAAATGATAAAAGTGGCTAGTACTGAATATATTAAGCGCAAGTTGAGCTTCTAATTCTTTCCTTACCAACTGCATTATAGCCAATATATCATTAACACTCTTTGGTCAATGTCTATCTTAACCTTATACCCTCTAATATTCAGCATCTATCCTATCTCCTACCTGCCCTGAAGGATAGTTACCTAATTTTATTCTAATTTAGGGAGCAAAGTTGCCTTAGAGTTCAGGCCTAGGAGTACAGAATAGGGAAGTAGAAGGAACTTCATTCCCTGATTTTTATCAAGGCAGTCTAAGAGGGGCGAAGCCCCTCTTTTTATATCTTCCCCCTCCCTTATCAAAGGGAGGGGGATAAAGGGGGAGGGTTACCATATAAAGACTTAAAGGTGAGGCTGGTAGAGGTGCCGGGTAGTATAGTTAATTTATAATAATTTTATTCTATTTTAAAGAGCAAGCTCCCCGGACCTGTCCAGGTACGAATTAACCCGAACCTAGCGGCATTGACAGGAATGAGGGGTTACGTTAAAGTTGCCCCATGAGGCGGATTTATCTTACCGTATTAATTGCCGCCATCCTTGTGTTCTCCGGCTGTGCTCAACTGACATCAGAAGAACTGGCACCAGAAATAACCCCACCAGCAGAAGAGCCAACACCACCTCCGACCGTCACTCCCACGCCTACCGCCGAGGAAATTCTGGCCTCCCACTTCGGGATTGTTGACGCCCTCAGGCAGGATATTGATGAGAGCACCAGACTGGGAATAAGGTGGGATAGACCCCACCCAGGCCCGTTTATCTGGGGCTGGATTGAGCCAGAAAAGGGGAATTTTAGCTGGGGGGAGGTGGATGAATATGTCCAAGAAGCTCAATCCTATAATATTGCCACCCTAGCCACAATCTGGCCGTTTGCTGAGTGGGACCAGGCTGATTGGGGACCGGCTGGTACCGGCACATTAATATTTGAAAACGAACTGGGCACAGGTCGCCGCAAGCCACATGATATGGATGCTTACCGAAGTTTTGTTTTGGCTATCGTGGAGAGATACGACGGCGACGGGAAAGATGATATGCCCGGACTAGAATATCCCATTAAATACTGGGAGGCGAGCAACGAGCCATCCGAGCAAATCGGTGAGCTAACCTTCTTTAATGGTTCGTCGGAGGACTATCTTGAGGTTTTGAAAGTCACCTACGAGGCGGTAAAAGAGGCCGACCCTGAGGCCAGGGTTCTGCATGCCGGAATGTCGGGGATGGAACCCTACGCCATTTCCTTCTGGCAGCCAGTCTTTGACCAGGGAAGCAGCTATTTTGACATCAACAATATCCATTCCATAGGAGCCAGCGATGAGCTGAATGTCCCTGAATTCAAGAAACTGCTATCAACATACGGCATTGACAAGCCAATATGGGTGACCGAGGCCGAACACCCCATCGGAGAAAACAGGCTCACCGGGAGGTACGTTTCCCTAGAGGAACAGGGGAGGCTAATGGTAAAGAGCTACGCCATCGCCTTCGCCAGTGGAGTGGACAAGGTCTTTTACACCATGTTTAAGGTACCTTCTTTCGCCCCGTCTTCGCACCGGCAGGCGGCCTTATTTGACGAGAGTGGTGAAAAAAGACCGGCTTACTATGCCTTAGAGACCTTGGTCTCGAAGCTGGGTAAATTTACATCGGCTGAGGAACTGGCCGAGGGGCAATACAGGTTTATGATAGAGGGAAAGACCGTCTATGTCTTATGGGGCTCTGGAGAACTCCCTGAGGAAATAACCGGAGAGGTCCTGATTACCGATATTTATGGTGAGGAAACGAGGACAAACAGCTCAGCGATTAACCTGACCGAGAGCCCAATCTTTGTAACAGAATAAGAGAATTTTTATCAGGGGTGAGGCTACAACACCGAGTTTTACTTTATGGAACCAGGCCTGCTATAATGGACACAGTATTCTATCACCCAACCGCACGGAGTGTAATTTGAAAATCCTTTTGCTTTATCCCAAGTACCCGGACACCTTCTGGAGCTTTGAGCATGCCTTAAAAATCATTGCCAAAAAGGCAGCCTTTCCACCCCTGGGATTACTGACAGTCGCCGCTATGCTACCCGCCGAGTGGGACAAGAGGCTGGTGGATATGAATATAGAAGCCCTGACCGATGAATACCTCAAGTGGGCTGATTACGTATTCATCAGCGCCATGGTGGTCCAAAGAGACTCGGTGAAAGAGGTCATTGCCCGCTGTAAGCAGCTCGGGGTCAGGACTGTTGCCGGCGGCCCCCTCTTCACCACCGGTTACGAGGAATTTGACGGGGTTGACCACTTTGTGCTCGGGGAGGCGGAAGTTACCCTGCCGCGTTTCCTGGCCGATTTGGATAAGGGGTGTGCCCAGCATATTTACCTGTCCGACGAACGGCCAGATATGGATAGGACCCCCATCCCGACGTGGTCGCTTATCAACATGAAGAAGTACTCGGCGATGAATGTCCAGTACTCTCGAGGTTGCCCCTTCAACTGTGAATTCTGTGACATTATCATTCTAAACGGGCACAAGCCGCGAACCAAGGGTAAAGACCAGCTACTGGCCGATTTGGACGCATTATACAGCCAGGGCTGGCGGGGCAGCGTATTCATCGTCGACGACAACTTCATCGGTCACAAGGGGAAACTAAGGGTAGAAATCCTGCCAGCAATAATTGACTGGATGAAAGTAAGAAAACACCCCTTCTCGTTTTTCACCGAGGCCTCCATAAACCTGGCCGACGACGAAGAGCTAATGCAGCTCATGGTCAAGGCAGGGTTCAACCGGGTATTTGTCGGTATTGAGACCCCGAACGAAGAAAGCCTGGCCGAGTGCAACAAGCTCCCGAACAAAAACCGCGATTTAGTGGCTTCGGTCAGGAAGATTCAAAACCACGGCCTGGAGGTGCAGGGGGGATTTATTGTCGGTTTTGATAGCGACCCGCTTTCCATCTTCAAAAGCCAGATTAACTTTATCCAGAAGAGCGGTATCGTTACGGCAATGGTCGGCTTACTAAATGCACCCCCCGGTACCACCCTCTACCAGCGCCTGAGACAGGAGAACCGCCTGCTGAAGGAGTTTACCGGAAACAATACCGACTGCTCCACCAACTTCATCCCCAAGATGGGCTATGAGACGCTCGTTAACGGCTACAAGCATATCCTGAATAACATCTATTCGCCCAAGCAATACTACGAACGGGTCAAGGTACTTTTGAAGGAATACAAACCCAGGGGAAGGCGAAGCAAGATAGAACTCTACCATCCGGTGGCGCTTATTAAGTCAATGTGGCTCCTGGGTGTCAAGGAAAAGGGGAGGCGGTACTTCTGGAAGCTTTTCCTTTCGACCCTGTTAAAGCAGCCCCGCTCTTTTCCTTTATCTATGAGCTTTGCCGTCTACGGCTTCCACTTCCGCAAGGTTGTGGAGAAATACGCCAAGATGCCACTGGAAGAGCCCCTCAAGACCTCCGGAAACTGAGCGGCTAAAGGTGCTGGACTAATTCATTCAGGCTACTAAGCCGGAGGCAGTCGGTGACCTCAGGAGACAAATCATAGCGGTCAATAAGTACCGGACCAATACCCACCCCCCTGGCACCCACCACGTCCAAATAGTACTGGTCACCCACGTGAAGGGCTTCAAAGGCCTCTACCCCGGCCCGCTCCAGAGCGGCTAGAAAGATGGGCGGCTCAGGCTTGTCAGCCCCTGCCTCACGAGAGGTAACTACAAAGTCCAGATAGTCCTCCAGGCCCAGCTTGTGATACAGGGAAAGCATGTCCTTGGTAGCGTTGGTGAGCAAGCCCAGAGCGAGTCCGCGCTTCTTCAGCAGCTTCAGGGTCGGTAGCACATCGTCAAAGAGGACGAAGGTCAGCCGTTCGGCTTCTTTACGCACTATAGCCAACACTTTAAACGGCAGTTTCTCATCCGCCTCAATGCCGGCCTCGGCTAATATCGCCTTGGGGTAGCAAGAATAGACCTCGGCCTGCTCCTCGACAGACCGTTCCTCGACAGGCGACTTGGTGTTTTCCTGGAAATAGCTGAAGTCGGCATGGAGAATGCCACGCAACGCTGCCCTGGAGGGTAGCTCGATACCGAATTGTTGAAAAGCCTGACGGTATAATTCTGCCCGAGTAGGTTCGAAATGAACCAGGGTATTGAACCAGTCAAAGAATATCGCTTTAATCACACTGCCTATCTACCTATCCGTCCTCAATGCCCAGGTCTCTGAGGTAATCAATCGCATCCTGGATGGTGACTATCTTTTCCGCAGCCTCATCCGGTATCTCAACTTTCCGAGCTGCACCGCTGAACTCCTCCTCCAAAGCCATTATTAGCTCGACCAAATCCAGAGAGTCAGCACCTAAATCATCAACAAAGTTAGCTGTGGGCACCACGTCCTTTTCGTCCGTGTCTAGCTGCTCCACAACTATCCTTTTTAGCCTCTCAAAAATGGTAGCCACTGTCTTCCCCCCCTTTGCTAATCGCTTTCTATGTAGTGCTCAGGGCACTAACCGAACCCAGAACCCCGTTCACAAACTTTGACGAACTATCACTGCCAAAAGTCTTGGCCAGCTCCACCGCCTCGTTTATAGCCACTTTGGCTGGCACCTTATCATCAAACAGGATTTCAAATATTGCCAGCCTCAGAATATTCCTATCGACTACCGGTATCTGCTCTATCGGCCAGGCAGGAGCAAAACGCTGAATCTTACGGTCAATCTCCTCCCTGTTCCGGATGACACCATTCACCAGCCCACGAACAAAGGTAACATTCTCCTCGGACAATTTCCCCTCGGACAGAAGGTGTGCCAACGTACTGTCCACGTCATGCCCTACAGAATCGACCTCATAAAGTACCTTGAGCCCGATGGCTCTCGCTCTTCGCCGCTCCCCTGCCATAAACTTACCCTCAAAGATAACATTATAACACCAGCTCGTCAATAACAGTAGTGGTCAGCCCTCCGTTTACCATCGTTACAAGGCAATTATACCCAAAAGTACCCCCTTTGAACTAGCTTTAGAGAAGTAAATATGGATAAGGGAAAAGGGATGAAAGATTGGTCAGGCTATAGCAGGGTATTCGCCTCTTGTGGCAAGCCCTCTGAGGGGAGACAAGGTAATGCCAGATGGACTACCAGACCATAACATACTCACAGCCCGAACATGGCCATGCCCCCGTCCACATTCAGCACCTGCCCGGTAACATACCTGGCCTCCTCAGAAGCCAGGAAGGCAACCGCCTCGGCTACGTCACCGGGGGCACCGAGATAGCCCAGGGGAATATGCTTTCTAAGCTCCTCCCTCTGCTCCTCTTGCAGCTGGTAAGTGATACCGGTATCTATTAGACCGGGGGCGACAGCATTGACCGTTATACCGCGAGACGCTACCTCCTTGGCAATGGTCCGGGTGAAGCCGATGACCCCGGCTTTGGCGGAAGCATAATTTGCCTGTCCCGGGTTGCCCACTATACCAGCGATACTGCTAATGCTGATAATCCTGCCCCAGCGCTGCTTTATCATATCCCGCAGCACGGCTTTGGTGCAAAGGAACACGCTCCTGAGGTCAACCTGCAAGACTTTGTCCCAGTCCTCCTCTGACATTCGCACCACGAGCTGGTCACGAGCAATCCCGGCATTGTTCACCAGAATATCCACCTTGCCATAGGTGGCTTTTGTCGTCTCCAACAACTGGGCTACATCCGATGACAGGCTCACATTAGCCAGAATAGCTGTAGCCTGCCCATTCATAGCCCTGATTTCCTCGGCTACGCTCTGAGGAGGCTCGGGGTCGCCTATGTCATTAACGACAACCGTAGCTCCGACCTCCGCCAGTTTTAGGGCAATGGCTCTACCTATGCCCCGCCCACTGCCAGTAACTATGGCTACTCTACCACTAAGATTCATTGTTACTCCCCTCCCCTGTAAGCAAAGAGGATTTACGGTGAGGCACCAGCCAGATTCTTGATAGCGTCCACGTCTCCGATATTCAGAGTGTTAACATCTCTACTTATCCGTTTAATAAGACCGGTGAGCACCTTCCCTGGCCCTATCTCAATAAAGGTTGATACGCCGGCGCTTATCATGTACTCGATAGAGCGCTGCCACTGAATGCCATTACACAGCTGTCTCAGCAGTTCTGCCTTTACCCCTTCGGTACTGGTCAGTGGCTCAGCCGTCGTGTTAGCGATGATGGGAACCTTCGGCTGCCGAAAAGAGACGGAGTCCAGACACTGGGACATACCGTCAACCGCCGGCTGCATCAGCGGTGTATGAAAGGCGCCGCTCACCTTTAACGGAATGGTGCGATAAGCCCCCCTGGACTTGATTTTATCCACCGCCTGAGCCAGGTTATTCTTCGCCCCGCTGATTACCAGCTGGCCCGGGCAGTTAAGATTAGCCATCCGGGTATCAGTCTCATGGCAGACCTCAGCCAATGAAGCTTCATCAAACCCGATTACAGCCACCATACCTCCTGGTTCTCTCAAACCAGCCTCATGCATCAGACGACCTCTCTCACGAGCCAGCAAGACAGCGGTGGCAAAGTCAACCACACCGGCGCTTGCCAGTGCTGTATACTCGCCCAGGCTATGCCCGGCAACAAAAGCGGGTGGTGGTAAACCGTTGCTACCAGCCGCCAGCGAGGCGGCCTCCAGACAGGCAAAACTGACGGTTAAGATTGCCGGCTGGACATTGATAGTCTGGAGTAGCTCATCCTCCGGGCCCTCAAAACACAAGCGGGACAGGGGAAACCCCAAAATCTGGTCAGCCTGCCTAAAGACCTCCCTAGCAGAATCGAAGCTATCGTAGAGGTCTCCACCCATGCCTACCCACTGAGAACCCTGTCCGGGAAAGACATAGGCCACTATCATCGGCCCAATCTCTCCTTACCCAGCCTTACTTTTCGGGCTTTTAATCTCAACGACTGGTCGGCCATTATAGCTTCCGCAGGTAGGACAGACGTGGTGGGGCAACTTGGGACTATGGCATTGGGGACAATAGTCTATTGCCGGGGGCGCCTGTCTAAGATGAGCGCGCCTTTTACCCTGACGTGCCTTGGCATATTTTCGCTTTGGTAGTGCTCCCATAATTTACTCAGTTCCTTTCCGCTCAGTAGCTAATCTGGTCAACGCCGCCCAGCGAGGGTCAACCTCCTCAGAGGGACAAGAGCAAGAGCCCAGGTTAAGATTATGACCACAATGAGGACACAAGCCAGCACAGTCCTCACAGCAAAGTGGTTTCATAGGGATAGCCAGCAGCACATACTGCCGGACAGCCTCGGTTAAATCAAGAATATGATGTTCGTCAATAATAAAACAACCGGGTTCCTCAGGTAAAGGGAGCGGGGCACCGGTAAGCACATTAGTGGTGGGAAAGTACTCATCCTCAATGCTAAGCACCAGAGGACAGCTGAACGAAGTCAGACAACGGCTGCAATTGACCTCAACCTGAGTGCGTAATGTGCCTTTAGCCAGAATGCCCCTGTCAGTACGGACCAACCTAACCCTACCCTCAACCATCCTAGGACCGCCAGCAAGGTCAACCGACTCACTTAGCTCATAATCTCTTTCCGACCCTATTGGGCCCTTAAGCTGCTGGGATACGTTTATCTCCATTTCATGCCCTGCCAAACTCCTATTATAAGCTCAATGGTATCCTTACTGTCAAGCGTGTAGACATTTTATGTAAACCTACCGGAAGGAGGCGGGGCGCTGGGAAGCTGGCGGTCAGGCTCAACTCTACCGGCCCTTCAGCTTATCCAACAGTATGGGTACTACCTTGAACAGGTCACCGACAATGCCGTAGGTCGCTACTTCAAAAATGGGGGCATTCGGGTCATCGTTAATAGCCACAATACAGTCCGAGGTCTGCATTCCAGCCAGGTGCTGGACTGCCCCCGATATACCGCAGGCCACGTAAAGCTTGGGGCAGACCGTCTTGCCTGTCTGACCTACCTGATGGGAATATGGAATCCAGCCATCATCTACCGGCGGACGAGACGAACCCAGCGCTGCACCCAAGACATCGGCCAGTTCCTCCAGCAGCTTGAAATTCTCCGGGCTACCCAGCCCCCGCCCCCCGGAAACGATAATATCGGCATCCTCCAGCTTGACCTTCTCCGTCACGTCCTCAATGAAATCAAGGAGTCTGGTCCGTGAAGTGATGCTTTCGCCATCAAAACTCACCCTGATTATCTGCCCCTTCCTTTTGCTGTCCGGGACGCCTTTCTTAAAGACCCGCGGACGCACCGTTGACATCTGCGGTCTTTTTGCCTGACAGACAATGGTAGCCATAATGTTACCGCCGAAGGTGGGGCGGGTCTGTAACAGTAGCCCGTTCTCGGGGTCAATTTCGAGACCGGTACAGTCAGCGGTGAGCCCCGTCCTCAACATGGCCGCTACCCGTGGAATAAAGGAACGCCCCTGTGCCGTGGCGCCGGCGATAACTATCTCAGGCTTGTGCTCCTCAATTAGCTCGACGAATTTCCGGACACACAAATCCTCCTGAAAGCTGGCTAAAGCCGGACTTTCTATCAGGTAAACCTTGTCGGCACCATAGGCAATCAACTGCTCAACTTCGCTGATATTATGCCCAAAGCCCACGGTACATAACTCAGTCCCGCGGGCGTCCGCCAGCTCCCTGCCCTTGGCCAGCAGTTCATAAGCCACGCTTTTCAGCTTACCCGCGTGCTGCTCAGCAAAAACCCAGACCCCCTGGTAGTCGTCAACCGGGGTTGAAACCTGGCTGACTTCCTCGACGAGTATAGCCTCATAGTCACACACCTCCTGGCAGGCACCGCAAAGCGTGCAACCCTCCCTAACCCGAACCTTGTCGTCGACAATCTCCAGCAGACCAAAAGGACAGGCTGGTAAGCAGCTACCACAGCCAGTACATTTATCAAAATCAATCAGGAGTCCCATAGCGGCACCGCTTCTAGACTAAGTTAGCTTCTCCCAGCTTGTTGACCAGACTGCCTACCTGGCTCTCCAAGTCCCCCTGCAGCATCTCAGCCCGGTGGACTCTCTGGGGGAAGAACACCTTGATTACCCTGGTAGCCGAGCCGGACAGACCGACCGCGTCACAGTCAACGCCCAGCTCCCCGGCGGTCCATACCGGAATCACCGCACTCTTGGCTCTGGTGAGTCCACGAAGGGACGGTAGCCTGGGGACATTAATCTCCTTTACCACCGTGACCACCGCCGGTAGAGGCATCTCAATAACCTCATGCCCCTCCTCAACCATCCGCCTGACCCGCATAGAGCCGTCACCTATTTCCTCCGTCCGACTGACATAGGCAACAAACGGTATACCCAGCATCTCAGCCAGCTCCGGGCCTACCTGCCCGGTATCACCGTCAAACGTCTGCCGACCACAAATAATGAGGTCGTACTGCTCCAGTTTGTCAATGGCCCTGGCCAGGGTACAGGCAGTGGCCAGGGTATCGGCACCGGCAAAAGCGCTATCGCTGAGCAGGATGGCATCATCGGCACCGACAGCAATTGCCTCTCTCAGCGATTTCTCAGCCTGAGGAGGCCCCATACTTATGGCAGTAACCTTACCGCCGTAGCGCTCCTTTATTCGCACCCCTTCCTCCAGGGCATAGGTATCAAAGGGATTGACCACGCTTTCAACCCCTTCTCTTATCAGGGTATTGGTCTCAGGGTCAATCTCGACGCTGGTGGTGCCCGGGACCTGCTTCAAGCAGACCAGGATATTCATTCGCGCTTTGCCTTCCTCTTTCTGAGCTCAAAGGCGATGGCGGTCCTCAATACCTCGTTGGTACCTTCATATATCTGGGTTATCTTGGCATCCCGCATCATCTTCTCCACGGGATAATCGCGCATATAACCAGAACCGCCCATAACCTGCACCGCATCGGTCGTAACCCTCATCGCCACGTCTGAGGCAAAGACCTTAGCCATGGCCGATTCCTCGGTAAAGCCCTTGGCACCGCTATCGATGGTTCTGGCGACGCCATAGACC
>CAZMZA010000035.1:4115-12855 GCA_964570635.1 uncultured Dehalococcoidales bacterium | reverse complement strand
GCAACATAGAGGTCGGGGCTGATAGGGTTAGAGTTGAGGTAATAGATGGGAAAGGTAGGGCAAGCTTGGAGGCGAAAGTGGTGGTGATTACCAGTGGCTTTGGGTCCAGGCTTGCCGAGAGGCTCGGCTTGGGTAAGGTTGGTGACTTTGTTGCTGGGGCTCAGGTTGATGTGGAGGCGCCTGACCTGGACGAGATAGAGGTGTATTTCGGTGATGAGGTAGCTCCCGGCTTCTTTGCCTGGCTGGTTCCAGTTTCAGCCCGAAGGGCAAGGCTTGGGTTAATGTCGCGCCGCAGTCCTCGCTCATATTTGAAGAAGCTGATGTCTTCTCTGGTGGCTGAGGGGAAGATTGCTCCTGGTGAGGGTGGGTTCAGCTATGGTAGCGTGCCACTTAAGCCCCTGGCCAGGACCTTTGGTGAGAGGGTGATAGTGGTCGGTGATGCTGCCGGCCAGGTAAAGCCGACCAGCGGGGGTGGCATCTACTACGGTCTGCTCTGTGCCGATATGGCAGCCAGCACTCTGCACCGGGCGCTGGAGGGTAACGCGTTCTCGGCCAAGAATCTGGCTGACTATGAGCTGCAGTGGAAGAGCAAGTTGGGGCGGGAGTTGAAGATAGGCTACTGGGCTAGGAAGTTGTACGAGCGGCTGAGCGATGGGCAGGTTGATAGGATATTTGATATAATAAAGTCCAATGGCATTGATAAGGCTTTGCTTAAGGCAGAGGGGCTCTCTTTCGACTGGCACGGCGAGGTGGTACTGAGGTTGTTGGGGGAGAGGGCGGTAGCCAAGGCTATGGGGATGATGAGGGTTCCGCTGCGTCTTGGTGGTGGGGGCTGACGGTTTCGAGCCACTGTTATGGATACTGGTAGCCAGAGTATAAAGTTGGGTGAAGCAGCCGGCCGGTTTTTGGCTGGCTTGGCACCTGAAGAGAGAAAGCCAAGCCAGCAAGAGGTATATAAATTTGTCCGCTGGTACGGTTGGGAGCGGCCCCTGGCGGGACTTACTGCTCCTGAGGTGGCTAACTATGCGGAACGGCTATCATTATCGGATATTGACTATGCCAAGAAGCTTGACCTGATACGAGCCTTCTTGGTTTGTGCCAAGAAAGAAGGGTGGACCAAGGGCAATCTAGCCACTCACCTTAAAGCCAAGAAGGTGAAAGCTAAGTCGCGACCCTCGACCGGGCGGGGCAGGCGGCAGACCGTCGCTTTGACTCGAGAGGGATATGCTGAACTGGAAACCGAACTTGAATCCTTGAAGAATAGACGGTCTGAGATTATTGGGGAGGTGCGTAGAGCGGCGGCAGATAAAGATTTCCGTGAGAACGCACCTCTGCAGGCAGCCAGAGAGGAGCACGGGCATTTAGAGGGTCAGATTAGAGAGCTGGAAGAAGTCATGAAGTCAGCGACTCTTATCGAGGATAACCAGAAGACGGTACTGAAGGTTAATACTGGTGATAGCATTCTGCTGAAGGACCTGGATTCTGGGGAGGAGCTGCACTATATAATAGTTAGTCCCAGAGAGGTAGACCCAACCAGGGGCAGGATTTCCAACGCTTCACCGGTAGGTAAAGCTATTATTGGTCAGCGACAGGGAGAAGTAATAGAGGTGGTAACTCCGGCCGGTAAGCTGCGCTATCAGATTAAGCTGGTCGAACATTAGCGCTTGCCGGGCAGCGCTGACAGTAAGCGTCTTTCCTGTTTCTTGCTCAGCCCTAGAAGTCCCAGAAGGCATCAATTTCGCTATCCGGTATGTCGAAAACAAAGTCGGTGGGAGGCAGGGGCTCTTCCTTAAAGAAGTCAGGGAGCCGGTCAGCACCCGCAGAAAACCCCGCATTTAGATTGAACGTCCTCTCCTCCTTCAGTACGGCTTTACCCATTTCCTGCACATCTTCATAACCGAGGTCAAGGCCACATTGGGCATTGATAATCTCGGTTACCTTTTCTATTGGATAGGCTCTCTCGGAGAAGGCCACATAGCAGCAGCCGGTACTATCAATGACCGCCACGTTAATCTGCATTTGCCTTGACGCCTGCACTGCCTCGGCCGGGGTTGACTGTCTGAAGAGGACAGCGCCGGCGGTGTGGTCATTCATTGCCGAAGTGCAATAGGTGACGCCTGTTCCGGTCTCAACTCTCGGGTCATGAGCGGGTACCGCCTGCCCTTTGATTACCGGCACTCTACTTATCCCGAAGGTTCTGGCAGTAACGGCGGCACCCTCGCCCAGAATCCTGCCCAGGGTTGTCCCCTGGCCAACTTCGTGTATCAGGGCGGTGGCTTTAGCACTATCTCCAAAATTCAGCAGCCCGGCGTCAACAGCTACCCCTAAGGTTACCCCCATTTCTATGTCATCCACCCCGTAATCGTCGTCCAGTCGGCTCATGGCGGCAATGGCATAGATGTCATCAATGCCGAGGTTGGAGCCGAGCAGGGCGGCTGTCTCGTATTCTAATCCGGACGTTATGTAGTTCCCTTCTCTGTCCCGAATGATATTGCTGCAGCGCTGCAGGCATCCGGGCATGCACGGAATACTCCACTCGCTTCCCTGACTGGTAAGGTAGCCTATGGCTTCCTTACCCCCTATTTTGCTCGCCCCCTCGAACATGCCGGCGGTGAAGTTCCTGACGGGCAGGCTGTGGTTACGGTCGCTCAGCCATACCAGCCCGCCCATTTGGCCATAGCTACGGACCAGACCGGCCCCCTTGTTCTCGTCCAGAAACGTGGCATACTCCTTGAGCAGCTGCTGGAAAGGTTGCGCCCTTTTCGCCGGTGCCGGCTTGGCTCCGGTGTCGTCGATTATAATCGCCTTTACCCCCTTTGAGCCCATAACCGCTCCGGGACCGCCGCGAGCAAACTGGCGGCTCGGCATACCGTCCGTATCGGTAGCGGCTATGGTTGCCATGGAGGCTTTCCTCTCTCCCGGTGGACCAATAGTGAGCACACTGATGTTCTCACCGTGAATTGCCCTTAGTTCTTTCACTACTGCGTAGTTGATAAGCCCGGCCAGATTATCGGCTGGCAGGATGGTGGTACTGTTTTTGCCTACCTTTATATAATATAGGTTGTTACCAGCGGGCTGACCTTCGATGATAATCGCCTTGATGCCTAGTCGGCCCAGCTTTTGACCCGGTGTGCCGCCGGCATTGGCCTCTTTGATTCCCCCCGTTAACGGGCTCTTAAACCCGACGGATAGCCGGCCTGACGCGGGGAAGCGGCTACCACCCAGAAGCCCTGGCGCGAAGATTAATTTGTTGTATTTGCCTAGAGGGTGACAGGTAGCGGGCACCTCTCGATTAAGAATTCTTGCCGTCAAACCCCTCCCGCCTAACCGTTCATACTCCCGGGGTGAATCCTCGACCGCTACCTTCAAGTTAGTCATATCGACTCTCAGAATTTTGTCCTGTTCCATTGGGTACCTCCCCAGCGATTTCGTCTCAGGCTGTCCGGCGTCTTTATAAGCCTGGCAGAGAATACTTGGAGTGAGTGTGCCCACTATATATTTGGTGGTGCGTTTTGTCAATAAGCTTCACTCCCGGATAGTATGCCGGCGGGGCAGCAATATTGCTCCCGGAGGACCCCCTTCCCCTTAACCGCTTTTTTACTGGATTGTAACCTTTTTGTAACCCCTTAATTACCATTTTTGGTTGTTCTTACCCGCTCCGTAGGTTAACGTAATTATTAGAAGTCAGCTAGAATAGGAGTGTGGCTTTGCCCATAGCGGTAAGAGAGAGTTGGTGAATGGTGACGAATGATACTCTGCCCAAATTGTTAATGGAGAACTATCGGAGGTGGGGTGGTGAAAGGGTGGCTATGCGCAAAAAGGCTTTCGGCATCTGGCAGGAATTTACCTGGCAGGATGTCTACGAAAGGGTAAAGAACTTTACCCTGGCTCTGGTAAGTAATGGCTTCGAGCCCGGGGACAAGATTGCCACTCTGGGGGACAATGCTCCCGAGTTGTTCTGGGCGGAGCTGGGGGCTCAGGCAGCGCGCGGAGCCATGACCGGGATTTCTTCTGACTGCCTCCCGGAGGAAGTGAAGTATCAGGCGCAGCACTCAGATTCGAGTTTTATTGTAGCCGAGGACCAGGAGCAGGTTGATAAGGTAATCGGCATTAAAGGTGAGCTGCCTCTGTTGAAGGGAATTATTTACTGGGATCCTAAAGGACTGAAGGGTTACCGTGACCCCCTGTTGATAAGCTATAGAGATTTTGTTCAGCAGGGTAAGGACTACGAGCAGTCTCACCCGGGGCTTTTTGACCAGCTAATTGCTGAGACCAGACCGGATGACAGCGCCCTGATTCTTTATACCTCGGGAACCGCAGGTTTGCCCAAGGGGGTGGTGATTAAGCATGGGACGTTCATTGACTGGGTGAACGGAATGCTTAAGGTGGTTCCGCTTTCTGAGAATGATAACAGTGTCTCTTTCACACTGCCGGGATGGATTGGTGAGCAGATGTTCGGTCTCGGGAGCATGCTGCTGGCCGGGGTAACCGTGAATTTCCCCGAGGAACCTGAAACTGTTCAGGCTGACTTGCGGGAAATCGCACCGAGCATTATCGTGTATCCTTCAAGGTTGTGGGAAAGGCTGAATTCAGAAATCCACATGAGGATTAGCGATTCCAGCGTGGTGAAGAAAGCGGCCTATCGTCTGTTCGCTCCTGTGGGTTATAAGTTCTCCACACTGACTGGCCGGGGGAAGCTGAACCTGCTGGATAGAGTGGTCTACGCTGTGGGCAACGTCTTTTTGTTCCGGCCATTACGGGATAAGCACGGACTGAGCAATGTCAAGCATGGCATCACTAGCGGGGCTACTCTCAGTCCTGATATACTGCAGTTCTTCCGGGCAATGGGTATTAACCTCAAGCAGGTCTATGCTCTTACGGAGACCGGGGTCATTGCTTGTCAGGCCAATGGCGATATTCAGTTTGATTCGGTGGGGATGCCTGTAGGAGACGGGAAGAAGGTGAGGATTTCCGAGGAGGGCGAGGTTCTGGTTGACGCCGCTTACTGCTTTGACGGTTACTATAAGAATGAAGAAGAGTACCGAAGGGTGATTCATGACGGCTGGTTTCACAGCGGCGATGCCGGTTATTTCCAGGATGATGGGCACCTTGTTTATCTTGACCGTATGGCTGACCTCAGGAAGCTGCCTGACGGGACTACCTTCGCGCCGCAGTATATCGAGAGCCGGTTGAGGTTCAGTCCTTACATAACGGATGCCATGGTAGTGGCTTCAGAGGCGGGTGATTTTGTGGCGGCCATTGTAAACCTGGACCTCGGGGCGGTGGGTAAGTGGGCCGGGGATAGGAGCATTGACTATTCTGCCGCCGCTGATTTATCCCAGCACCCGGAGGTCTGTGAGTTGGTTCGCCAGGAAGTGATTGAGGTCAATCGTCAGCTGCCCGGCTCTTCAAAGGTAAAGAAGTTTATTAACCTCCGTAAGGAGTTTGACCCTGACGAGGGTGAACTGACCAGAACCAGGAAGATAAGGCGATCCGTTTTGGAGGAGCGTCACCGGAACCTGATAGAGGCTATCTACAGCGGCAAAAAAGAGCTCGTGGAAAAAACCACGGTGACCTACCAGGACGGGACAAAAAGCACCGTAGAGACCTTTATCAGAGTAAATAGCGTTGGGGATTGAGGTAGGAGTCCCTGCCTTTTGAGGAGACGACTGAATGCTGGTAATGAATGGCGTTGAGGTCAAGTACCTGGATGTGATACTGGTACTGAGGGGAGTTGCCCGGGAAGTCCCCGATGAGAGAATCGTGGCTCTTTTGGGGGGTAACGGGGCTGGCAAGAGTAGCGTTCTGAAAGCGATATCGGGGTTATTGGAAACGGAGGAGGGGAGGGTGACGGATGGCAGCATTCACTTTGACGGCATCAGAATAGACAGGATGAGCCCGGAAGATATTGTCAAGCTGGGCATTGTGCAGGTAATAGAAGGACGGCGGGTGATGGGTCACCTCACTACTGAGCAGAATCTGAAGGGTGGGGCTTACCTGCGGCGTAGCGGCATAAAGCGAGACCTTGACATGGTTTACGACTACTTTCCAAGGCTTAGGGAGCTGCGCCATGCCACCGCTGGTTACCTGTCCGGGGGGGAGCAACAAATGGTGGTGCTGGGTCGGGCAATGATGGCTCGCCCGATGCTGATACTCCTTGACGAGCCGTCTATGGGGCTGGCGCCTCTGCTGACCAAGGAGATATTTGATATGCTTCGGAGGTTTAACGAGGAAGAACGGACAGCCATGCTTATCGTCGAGCAGAATGCCAGGGCGGCACTTTCTATTGCTCAACACGGCTATGTAATGGAGAACGGAAGGGTGGTGCTTGATGCACCGGCGGTCAAGCTGGCTGACAATCCTGACGTGAAAGAATTCTACCTCGGCCTCAGTGCCGTAGGGGTGAAGAAGAGCTATCGTGAGGTGAAACACTACCGGCGGCGGAAGAGATGGCTGACCTAGCTTGCTTGGGGTGAGCCGAATACAAAATGGATAAGTTTCTTCAGTTTTTGGTAAGCGGGGTTATGACTGGGGGCATTTACGGTCTGGTTGCCCTTGGTCTGGTCTTGGTTTACAAATCCTCCCGCGTTCTGAATCTTGCCCATGGCGGTTTCCTGATGATACTCGCCTGGCTGTGCTGGTCCTTTGCCCAGCAACTGGGGCTTTCAATATGGCTCAGTATTGTCTTGGTGCTGGGCATAGCCGTGCTGGCCGGTCTTGGTGTGGAACGTTTCATGTTGCGCCCCCTTATTGGTCAGCCGATTCTGGCGGTAATCATTGTTACCCTGGCTCTCGGTTACTTCCTGGAGGGTGTGGCCATTATGGCTTGGGGCGCCGATACTAAAGGACTGCCCGAGTTCATTTCTCGTAAGGCAATTTGGTTGGGTCCGGTGTCTATCGCCCAGCACTATATATGGGCGTTTGGTATAGCCATCCTCCTATTTGTTCTCCTTCTCCTCTTCTTCCGGTATACCAAATTAGGGTTGGGTATGCAGATTGTCTCCGAAGACCAGCAGGTAGCCCGGAGTTTGGGGATAAGCGTCAAGAATGTTTTCGCCCAGAGTTGGGCTTTCGCCCTGGTTATAGCTGCCATTTCGGGAATACTTTATGCCGCTCTTCATGCCGTTAGCAATTACAATGCGCTTGTTGGACTCACCAAGGCCCTGCCGGTTATGCTCCTTGGCGGGCTGGAGTCCCTTCCCGGTGCTCTGGTTGGCGGAATTATTGTCGGCGTGTTCGAGAGTGTTGGCGGTGGATATATTGACCCGCTGGTGGGCGGCGGTTTTAGCGACATAATCCCGCTGGTTCTTATGCTCATAATCCTGCTGGTAAGACCCTATGGCATTTTCGGCTGGGAAAGGATAGAGAGGATTTAGGGGAATGCGACCTGCCGGCACCTATGACACAGATTATGCTCACGATATGGCCACTGTCCGCACCAGGGCTCAATGGGTCATGCTGGGGGCATTCCTCGCTTTGCTGATTTACTTTCCCCACTTCGGTGGCATCTACTGGACAGGCGTCTTCAGCTTGATGGGTATTGTCCTTATCGCTGTTCTCGGTCTTCACATTACCACGGGACTGTGTGGGCAGGTGAACCTGGGCCAGGCTGCCTTTGTGGCGGTAGGTGCCTATACCTCAGCCGTCCTGACCTCTAAGTTGGGGGTGCCTTTCCTGGTTGCCTTGCCCTGTGCCGGTATCGTGGCGGGGATAGTGGGGCTCATCTTTGGTGCCCCTTCCCTGAAGATAAAGGGGTTTTACCTGGCCATGTCCACTCTTGCCGCCCAATTCATTATTGTCTGGCTCATATTGCATACTCGTTTCCTGGGGATGGCCGTTGGCTTGAGGGTCCCCTACGCCAGCATAGGCGGTTTCGTCTTTGATAGTGATACCAAGATGTACTACCTCATCCTTATCTTGGTCCTGATGGCCGGGGTGGCGGCGCTCAATCTCACCAGAACCCGGGCTGGTCGTGCCTTTACTGCCATAAGAGATAACGACCTGGCAGCGGAGGTAATGGGCGTCAACCTCTTCTATTACAAGTTGCTCGCCTTTTTCATTGGTTGCTTCTATGCTGGTATAGCCGGCTCGCTGTGGGCCCACTACTTTAGCTATATTCAGCCATTACAGTTCACGCTGAAGGACTCAGTCTGGTATCTCGGTATGATAATTATTGGCGGTGCCGGTAGTACTCTGGGGGCAGTTCTGGGGACGGTTTTTATCCGGCTCCTGGACGTGTTTGCCTACTATATTTCTCCCCTCCTGGCTGCGGCCTTTCCCTTCTTACGCTCAAACGTAACCTATGCTGCTGGAGCCATATTATTTGCCATAGTGATCATAGTCTTCTTGATTAAGGAGCCCCGTGGTTTAGCCCACAGGTGGGAGTTAATAAAGGCCTGGTATCGCCTCTGGCCATACGCATATTAACGCTGATAGCGACTTTTTACCGCATTGAAACCTTTTTGTAACATTTTCTTTGCTTTTCTCGGCTGGCCTTAACTGGGCTTTAACCTCGGGTGCGTAGACTGTGATTATAGAGTAAATGGAGGTGAAGAGTTTTGAAATAACAGTGAAGGCTTGGCCGTGTCGGCTTAGCATTTTTTAATTGATACGAAAGGAGAGAAATCAGGATGAGACGAAATTTGACTAAAGCACTGATTGGGTTGGTGGGGCTAATACTGGTGGCTGTGCCGCTTGTTAGCGCCTGTGGTACAGCACCATCTCCTCCGGTGGTGGAGAA
>CAZMZA010000035.1:0-4105 GCA_964570635.1 uncultured Dehalococcoidales bacterium | reverse complement strand
AGACGGTACTCGTTGGCTATATCGGCGACTTCAGCGGTCCCACAGCGCAGGCTAGCGGTAGACTCTGGACAGCTGCCAGGGAGTTCTTTAAGTGGGCAAATGAGACCAACTATCTCCCCGGTGTTAAGGTTGAGTGGACCGAGGAGGACGACCATTATGACCCCGGTCAGGTAGCCCTGGCTTATCGGAAGATAATGGCCAAAGAGCCAACGGTGTTATTTACCATGCGTGCTGCGACGGTCGCGGTATTGAAGTCTCTGGCTGACCGTGACCAGATTCCGGTTATCGGCTTCACTGGTAGCGTGGCTACGGCGCAGGAGCCACCGGGCTTTGTCTTCCTGGGTAGCTTTGTTCCTGAAATCGGATTCAATGCTTTCCTCAACTACATCGCTGATACATGGACTGAAGATAGACCCTGTCGTGTAGCTTCCATGTCCTGGGATACTGACGATGGGCGGCAGCATATTGACTCAGGTCTAGCTACGGCTGAGGACTTGGGTATCGATTTTAAGCGAGAGTATGCTGAGATAGCTCCGCCAGGAACGATGGACATGACTACCTATCTTATCCGGATAAAGGAGTTGGCACCGGATTACATCTATATGGGTATGAATGGTGTGGCAAGCGGCTCCGCGGTAAAGACTATGGTGGGGATGGGAATGGACCCGACCAAGGTGGTGTATTCCGTAATGTCGGGTGGCGGGATGTATGAGGAGCTTACTGCTGTGGCTGGCGAGGAAAATACCTATGGTGCTACCCTGGTAATGGCAGACTATCCTTACTCTATTAAGACGGAGGACCAGGAGCGCATTAGAACGCTCATGGAGCCGACTGAGTACGGATGGGACCCGCGGTATCATGTGAACGCCTTGTCCTTCTATTTCTCTTGTAAGGTTCTATATGAAGGACTGAGGATTGCGGTTGATGATGTCGGTGTCGAGAACCTGGACTCACTTGCCCTCTACAATGCATTGCAGAAGGTGAAGAATTTCGACACCGGTGTGTCCTTACCAGTAACCTATGGCCCTGATGACCGTCTTGCCTGTCAGTCGGTTCATATCTACACCTTCCACGACGATGGCTTACCCTATCTGGCTACAGACAAAGTCTATAACTGGCCGCAAAAATGGGGAGAGGACGTCTATTAAGGTTGCTGGCTTGGCAACAAGGGTTTCCTAACTGAGGCGGGGGGTTAACCCCCCGCCTTTCTCTATGCGGAGAACGGAGGCAGGCAGTGTCTCACCTCGTTCTTTTTACCGGATTGTAACCTTTTTGTAACCTATTTTGTGCCTTTTTCGGCTGGCCTTAACCAGTCTTTAACCTTAGGCACGTAGTATTATAGTGAGTGTAGTCAGGCAAGCAAAGGTACACCGAGATGATTTTAGAAAGGTCAGCGAGGAGGTGGTACTATGTGATAGCCAAGGGGTGTTATCAGGTTACTTACGCAGTATGGGAGGTGAAATAGCTTGAGAAAAGTGACTAAGGTAATGTTGGTTGGGTTGCTGGCACTCTCTCTGCTGGTAGTGCCACTGGTTGGAGCGTGTACTCCTAAGGAGGGGCCACCAGCTGTAGAGAAGACGATACTTGTTGGTGCCGTCCAGGACTTCAGCGGTCCCACAGCCCAGGCCAGTGGCAGACTGTGGACATGTGCCCAGCAGTTCTTCAAGTGGGCGAACGAGACAGGCTATGTGCCTGGTATTAAGGTTGAGTGGACTGAGGTAGATGACCGCTATGACGCGTCTCAGGTACCTCTGGCCTATCGCGAGATGAAGGCGAAAAACCCCGATGTAATCTTTACCATGACCGCGGTCAGCAGTTCCGGGCTCAAGACCCTGGTTGACCGTGACAAGATTCCAGTCCTCAGCTTTACTGGCAGCGTGGCTACCGCTCAGGAGCCTGTGGGCTATGTGTTCCAGGAGACCTTTGTCCCTGAAATCAACTTCAACTGCTTCCTGAATTACGTGGCTGATACCTGGACAGAGGATAGGCCCTGCAAGGTCGCTTCGCTTTCCTGGGATGACAATGATGGCACGCAGCATATCGACTCGGGGATAGAAACCGCCCAGGCTCTGGGCATCGACTTTAAGCGGCAGTACGCCGAGGTAGCACCGCCGCTGACAGGGCTTGGACCTAACCCCTTCACGCCTTATGTTACCCGCCTGAAGGAACTGGACCCCGATTACATCTTCTTCCCACTGATTGGTCCGGCGACTGGTGTAGCCCTTAATGAAATGATAGCCATGGGTATGGATCCCACGAAGGCAGTCTACATCGTGATGTCTGGCGGCGGGATGTATCAGGAGCTCACTCAGGTACTTGGCAGTGAGGAGCCTACGTATGGCGCCACTCTGGTGATGGCTGACTATGCTTACTCTGACCCCCTGATAACTGAGGACCAGGAGCGACTGAGGTCGTTCATGGAGCCGACTGAGTATGGCTGGGATGCCAGGTATCACGTAAATGCCCTCTCCTACTATACCTCGTGCAAGGTGTTGTATGAGGCGTTAAGGATTGCCAAAGAGGATGTTGGTCTGGAGAACATAGATAGTGAGGCTATCTACAACGCGTTGCAGAAGATAAAGGACTTCGATACCGGGGTGAGCCTGCCGGTAACCTTCGGTGCTAATGACCGCCTCGGCAACCAGTCTTGTTATATCTATGAAATCGGTACCGATGGCATACCCCATCTGAAGACCGAGAAAATCTACAACTGGCCTCAGAAGTGGGGTCCGGACGTCTACTAAGGGCAGCTCGGCTTCTCAACCGGGTTACTCTACGATATCGGTGGGGTCTTAGATGCCCCACCGATATCGCCTTTGGCGTGGTGCGGACGCCTATCCTTTACGCCTGTGCGTTAATAACCTACCCAGGCATAGTAGCTTGACCTGCCAGTCAGCGTAGGATATAATGTAGCTGGCTGGTAGAGGGCAATTAGATATGCCAAAGCTGAGACCTTGACAAAAGTTCTCAGCTTTATTGCGGTAGGAACAAAGGAACTGGATGAAGATTGCAGTTAGTGGCAAGGGCGGAGTTGGCAAGACACTGTTAGCCGCTATGCTTTCTAGGGTATTTGCCGAGTCCGGGTATTCTGTTCTAGCCATAGATGCTGACCCTGATTCCAATCTAGCCGCCACCCTCGGTTTTCCCCAACCGGAGACAATAACTCCCATATCTGAGATGAGTGACCTCATTGAGGAGAGAACCGGTGCGCGGCCCGGTCGGGGTGACGGCTTTTTCAAGCTGAATCCCAGAGTCGATGACTTGCCAGAGAAATACTGGCTAGAATATAATGGGGCCAAATTGATGGTAATGGGGCGAGCGAAGAGGGGAGGCAGCGGTTGTTATTGCCCGGAAGGCGCCTTACTGCAGACTTTGATTAGCCACCTGTTGCTGGCTAGGCATGAAGTAGTTATCCTGGACATGGAGGCTGGAATAGAGCATCTGGGGCGAGCTACAGCCAAGGCGGTAGATAAGCTGATTGTAGTTGTAGAGCCTGGGAGACGAAGTATCGAAACAGCTCATACAATTAAGAAACTGGCACAGGATATTGGTTTACATAATATTGCGGTGGTTGGAAATAAGATACGAAGCCAGGCAGATAAGGAGTTTATGATTTCCAGTCTGCCTGGCTTTAACTTTATCGGGTTTATTCCGTATGACCAGGCATTGGTAGAGGCTGACATCGCCAATCGTTCCCTTCTTGACTCCAGTCCGCAGATTGTCGGCGAAGTGAGAAACATCTATCAGGCTCTGTTAGCGGCTGTTGAAGAAGTAGGTACTGCGGACTAGGGGACGGTGCTTGTTTGGGGAGTTCTGAGACTGGGAAGGCCTCGTTAGGGCTTTAAGCAGTTTGGATCCTAAATAAAGTAAATAAGGAGGTTAGCTTGGCTTACGACGCAACAAAGATGAAGGATTGGCAGATCTCAGAGGCTGCCGAGGAGAACATGCCTAGGGCTGAGGAGTGGCGGGAAAGACTGGGCCTGGAAAGGGACGAGATGCTCCCCTACGGGAGAATAAGCAGACTCGATTTCCTGAAGATTATTGAGCGCCTCAAAGATAAGCCAGACGGCAAGTATATTGAGGTGACTGCCATTACCCCCACACC
>CAZMZA010000034.1:0-13282 GCA_964570635.1 uncultured Dehalococcoidales bacterium | reverse complement strand
TACCTCTCAGGAGCAGCTTGAGTATGAGGAGAGGGTGCTGATGGACATCTTAAAGGAAAATGGCGGCACACCACTGCGTACCAGACAGAGTGATGAAGCCTGCTTCCTGTATGCTTGTGCTCCGGACATTTGGATGGCCACAGGGTCACAGTTGCTGATTACGGTTGGCCACGAGAGTTTCAGGTGTACCCTCAAGACAGGTGAGGAATTCCAAAAAAGGTGGACTGAGGAATACAAAGCAGATTGTCTGGACCAGTATCAGGATCCGCCCTGGTACATGCCGGTAGACTTTGGACGCATTACCTATACAGAGTGTGATGGCTATTACGATTCTATCAGGGTAGACCCTGAGGGTCCTGAGTTTGACCATGAGCTGGTAGTGAGGTCTCAGCAGTTTTTCCAATCAGCGCTACCAGCAATCGAGGCAAAAATAGGCTGGCCAAGCAATTTCAGTTCTTTCACAAGATGTAGCTATACCTCGGACGTAGTGTGGCACAACACCCCCGTTTGGGTTGAGAGGTTCCAGAAGGAATTTAACCCCAAAGGACTCTCCGGTGCTGGATTCCCTTACCTCGGCGATAAGCTGCCCGCCATTTTCCCTCGAATGATAACAGGTGAGATAAAGGACACGATAAAGAGACTGAAGGAAGCAAAGTGGCGAGGCCTTTAGGAGCTTGCCTCAGGGTACTGGGGTTTGTTATTATTCGGTATTGGTCCAATTGCAGGCGTAGAGTGTAGGCTTGCCGGGACAGATAGGCAAAACAGGACCTAGCGTCTATCAGCCAGTACCCAAGTTGTTAGAAAAGGAGGTTATTAGACGTGGTTGCAAAAGAATATGACGTGGTCATTATTGGTGCCGGGGCGGCAGGACTCACCGTCGGGGCTGTTTTGGCGGCTAAGGAGCACCGAAAGGTGCTGGTTGTTGAGAGGGAGGAAGAACTTGGCGGACGTTTGGCTTCCTTTATCGGTGGCAAACGTTCTGTTTCTTACTTCGGCAAGGAGCTTGATGCCCAGGAGTATCAGAACGTACTGCGGGCAGTCTATACCTGGGTGGTAAGGACGCAGCCAGATTTACCCACCCTGATAGGGCAGGGTTTCCTGGATGGCTATACCTTTGAAGCTGGTGTTCATGCTACCTTCTGGGGGTACAAAGGTAGGGTTGCCTGTGTTCTTGATTACCTGGGGAAGCACCTTGACCTCCCCGGCAACGAAGGCTTTGCCGTTATCGACCCCAGGGACAACAAATGGTACCAGATACAGAGAGGTGGCAGGTACGAGTGGATGACCGACGAGGCTAATGATGAAACCAAGAGGTTGCTGGGGGAAATGGCCAGCCTCTCTCTCAAAGAAGCTGAAAAATACGACCTCACCTCATTCGGACAGTGGCTTAATGAGAGGACTCGTAACCGAGAGGTCTACGAGTTTCTGGCGGCAGTTGCCTCTATCCATATGGTTACGGGTGAACCGGACCTGATGCCGGCTGGAGATTTCCTCAAATTCATGGCCGTAGCCAAGGACGCTGGCATGAACCTGGTAACAGGTTCCACGGGAACCGCTGGTCCTCCCGGCTTTGTTGAGGTAACCGTAAAGCTGGCTGAGGCGTTCCGCGAGAACGGCGGTGAAATCATGCTGGGCACGCCGGTGGAAGAAGTCATCATAGCCGATAAAAAGGCTCAGGGGGTTACAGTTCGGACCAAGAATGGTCCCCAGGAGATTAAAGCTCGGTCTGTGCTCTGCACGGTACCGCTCAATCATATCTTCGGTATAATACCTGAGAGACACTTTCCGGCTGATTTTGTTACCAAGGTGAGGGAACGCTTCTGGGGTGCAGGTATGCTCTCGGGATATGTCGGGCTAAAGAGGGACATAATCGAAGACAAGGGTGTTAACCCCAAGAGCTGGTTATTAGTCCCTTCCATCATCAAAGCTAGCGAGGGTTTTATAGGCGATGTCGATATCATTACCTTCATGTCTTCTAACTTCAACCCCCTCCGTGCACCTAAAGGTAAGCACCTGTGGGAGTTCTCCATAGCGCTCACCGATAAAGAGATGCACGATAACAACAAGCTTAACAGGGTTATTGATGAGACTACCGCCTTCATGCAGAGAAACTTCCCCACCTGGCTGGAGGATATGGACTGGCAGCTCTGGACGACATCAGACGAGGGGTACGGTATCTGGCCTCCCATTGGTGAGCGGAGACCAGATGTGAAGTCGCCATGGATAGGGGGGCTGTACTTTGCTGGTGATGGATATGGAGCTCGTCGCTGGGGGGCTGGTCTCGATGCTGCTATTCACTCAGCCGTACTTTGCCTGGATAGCATAAGCGGTAGAGACTATTCTTCAGAGATACTACCTGAGTACCACCGGTAAAGTCCATGTCGGGCGCAATCTATGTGGGTACTGTCCCAAGGAGGATGATAGCTATAAGGTTAGAACCGGCAGAAATGCCGGTTCTTTCACTTTTGCTGTGGTACCTGGCTTGGCTGTTTATAGTGGCAGAGTGAACGAGCACTTGCTTCCCTTCCCTTCTTCGCTTTCTATCCAGATGCGGCCGCCGTGTGCTTCTACCAGTCCCTTACAGATGGACAGCCCCAGACCAATACCCGCCGTCTTGGCAATTAATCTCTGCTCAACGCGGTACATGCGGTCAAACACCTTCGGTAGCTCCTCAGCAGGGATGCCCACCCCCTGGTCAGTGATGCTAATCAGTAATCCAGATTTCGCCCGCTGGGCCTCTACCATCACTTCCGTTCCCTCCTCGGAGTACTTGGTGGCATTGTCGAGCAGGTTGTCCAGCACCTGCCGAATGCGCGCGGCATCGATGTTCACCCGCGGCAGTCTCTTATCCAGTTGCGACGCTATCAGGTGTCTGGATGCCCTGAGCTTAGCCTCATCCACCGCTTCCTGGATTAACTGTGAGACACTGATGGGGGTCTTCTCCAGGCTCAGCAGCCCTGCCTCCAGCTGGGACATATCCAGCAGATGGTCTATAAGGTCGGAGAGCCTATCAGTGGCCTTGTCTATGGATTGCAGGTGTTCCCGTTTCTCCTCACGGTCAAGCCTCTGGTCGTAGTCCAGGAGCATGGTGGCATATCCCTTGATGGATGCCAGTGGTGCGCGCAGCTCGTGGGAAACCGTGGAGAGTAGGTTGCCCTTGAGCCTGTCTAGCTCCTCATATTCAAACATTTTCTGCTGCGTCTGCCTGCGCTCGGTGACGTCTTGATGTATGGCCTGGAATTGTGTTTTACCGCCCCAGATTACCTCCTTACGGGACACTTCTAGGTGTCGGACTTCACCATCCTTGCGCACGATGCTTGCTTCATAATTAAGCGGGACAAACTCTCCCCGGTCCCTCTTCCTTTTCCTTTCCAGGTATTCAGCATGGCTTTCGGGAGTATAAAGCTTTCTTAAAGGTACGGCTTTCAATTCCTCAATACTGCTGTAGCCGCAGATATCCAGAATAGCCTGATTGGCATAGAGGAGTTCTCCCCTTGCGGTAACAATGCGAATCCCCAGAGGGGAGCTATCTAAGGAGTTGCGGAAATTCTGCTCGCTTTCCCGCAGCGCTTCCTCGGCCCGCTTACGCTCGGCGATGTCCCTTTGTAATTCTTCATTGACTCTTGCCAGCTCGGCAGTCCGCTTCTCCACCCGTCTTTCCAGTTCGTCGTAGGCTTTACGCAGCGCCTCCTCGGACAGCTTGCGCTCGGTGATGTCTCTAGCAGTGCCTAATACCGAGTTTATGCTGCCGTCAGCACTGCGTAGGGGAGTCAGTATGAAATCGTAGCATCGTTCCCCCCCAACCGTTGGGTATCTGGCCTCGCCAGATACTGGTTGTCCGGTATCGGACACTTCTTTTAGTTGGGCTTCAAAGGGCTCCATTATTTCCGCCAGCATATTGAGCTCTCGCCAGGTCTTGCCCACGATATCACTCGGTCTTAACCCTAACGCATGTGCCCCTGTCTGGTTGGCGTATGTGTACCTTCCCTCCCTGTCACACATATAGATGAAGTCAGGTGAGGTAGAGAGGATTTCGTCAAATGTTCTGGCTTGCTGGTCCACCTGGGCTATTAGTCCTCGTAATTGCTTCTCCATCCCCTTGCGCTCGGCGATGTAGCGTTTGTCTTTCAGCTGGTCTGAGACTTTATTTGCGATAGCTTCAGCCATATGGTTCATGGCCTCTGATTTTTCCGCCACGGTCTTAGCAATAGCTGACAGGAACTCAGGGTCTTCCAGCAGATTTTGGATATCAGACTTGTCTAGGGACGCCATCGTTTCCACTTCCTATTTCACCATCACCGCCCATGGAGTGACTTGCGGGTAATTTTTCTCCAGAGTACAAAAGTACCGTAATATTCTAGCTTTATTAGGCACCTTTTCGTTCTGGAAAGAAATAGTACTTTTGGTTATTTGACATGGTAATTTTGTTAAATTCTGGTTGCGATTTTTAACATTTTTGTCGTTTTTAACATATTTTATCAGGCGTATACAGCGTCTTCAAGCAGTAAAATCTTGTTTATGGTGCGGTAACCAGGTGACATGTTAAAATTAGGAACAGCGGGGAGGCATAACTGTATGGTGTTATCTGACCTGGACAGGCGGATTGAGACGCTGGCGCAGTGGATGTTTGAGGCGAAGCACCTGGTGGTGTTTACTGGTGCTGGTATCAGCACCGAGTCAGGTCTCTCCGACTTTCGCGGACCGGATGGCGTCTGGACGCGGCAGGAAAAGGGGCTTCCGCCCAAGCCGATGCCCTTCGACTCGGTAGAGCCCAATGCTGGGCACATGGCCATCGTTGAGCTACAAAGGTTGGACAGGCTGGGCTTCCTTATTTCACAGAATGTGGATAATCTCCACCTGAGTTCCGGTATTCGTCCCGATTTGCTGGCTGAGCTACACGGTAATATCGCTAAGCTGCGGTGCAATCGTTGTGAGGCTCAGGTAGACAGGTCTTCGGGTCTGGTTGCCTGTACCTGTGGGGGCGAGCTGGTTCCTAGTGTGGTTAACTTCGGCCAGCCCCTACCTCGGAAGGACCTGGCTGACGCCTATTCGCACTCAGAACGCTCCGACCTGTTGGTTGTGGTTGGGTCTAGCCTCGTTGTCTATCCGGCAGCAGATATGCCCCGTGTGGCTTTGGAGGCCGGGGCTCGTCTGGTTATCATTAACCAGGGTAAGACGCCGTACGACCGTCCGGCTCATCTCAGGTTTGACGAGCGGATAGGTGATGTCTTACCCAGAGCCGTAGCTCGGTTGGCGGAGCTTATCCAGAGCTGATTCTGAGCAGGGGACAATTCTGGCGACTTGTTTGGAGCCAGGCCCGGTTCTGGTTTAGCCTTCAGTGAAATCAGCCGGCTATCCTTTAACCTTGACCACGACCATAATGTCTCCAGGCTGGCCATCGGTAATCTGTCGGGCGTTTCTTAGTCTTACCTTGGTGTCCGTCTTTACCCCGGCGGGAATCTTCACCTTCAACCTCTTGCCTCGGCGGGTTAACTCCTTTTCCAAACCCCGGGCTGCCTGGCCTTTGGTAAGGGTTATCTCATAGCGGACATCGTGGGCTTTGGCCCTTCTACCGAATAGTTCGTCCAGATTTATGCGCCTGGCGGATTGGAACTGGTTGGTTCCCGGGCCACCAAAGCCCCCGCCGAATGTCCTGAAGGAAAAGCCTCTCCCTCCCAGGAATTCGGCGAATATATCATCGAGGAAACCGAAGCCAAGTCCGGCACTGCCGAAGTCTCTCATCATTTCTTCAAAGGTTCCCCGGGTAAAGGGACTGCCAAATATGTCGCCAATATTGCCCGTGGTGCCGAACTGGTCGTATTGCCTCCTTTTTACCGGGTCACCAAGAACGGCGTAGGCCTCGTTTATCTCCTTGAATTTTTCGTTCGCCTGCTTCTCTTTGCCCGGGTTGCGGTCAGGGTGATGCTGCATGGCCAGCCGGCGGTAGGCTTTCTTTATCTCTTCGTCTGAGGCGTTTCGGCTTACTCCCAGAATGTGATAGTAGTCCTTGGTCATAGCTATCCTGCCACCAGTTGCCGCTTATTGATTGTTTTTACGGGGCTGAATAATTATAGCACACGGCTGGCGGTTGTCGTTAATCTCACCACGCCGGGTGGTAAGCTTGCCCCAAGCGTCGGTGAGGGGTAAAATCTATACCACGTCTAAGGGGGTGAAACTTGCTGGTAAGACTAAAGGTGGTCACCAAGTCGAAGGTAGAGTTCCAGGACATAACGTCCGAGGTGCAGGGGGCAGTAGTTTCGAGTGGCATTGAGGAGGGCCTTTGCCATGTTTTTGTACCTCACACCACTGCCGGCATCACCCTGAACGAGCATGCCGACCCGAGTGTGGTCGTGGATATCTCGGAGCAGCTTGGCCGGCTGGTACCTCAGCGCGGTGACTACCGGCATCTGGAAGGTAATGCACCGGCTCACGTTAAAGCTAGCCTGGTCGGTAGCTCACAGATGCTCTTCATAGAACAGGGCAGACTGGTGCTCGGCACATGGCAGGGGCTCTTTTTCTGCGAGTTTGACGGGCCCAGGCAGCGCACCGTCTTGGTTAGGGTAGTGGCGGACAGACCTTGACCGGTGCCCTGGCTGGAGCTGGTTGGGGCTACGGTGATGGTGCTGGTGTTACCTGGCGGGCTTGCCTTCGCTGGATGAGTTTGGCCATCCAGATACTCATTTCATACAGGGCGATGAGGGGGACTGCCACCAGGCTCTGGTTTATCGGGTCGAAGGTGGGGGTGATGATGGCGGCAAGAATGAAAGCAACTACTATGGCGTGTCGGCGCTTAGCGGCCAGCATCTTCGGTGTGACGATGCCAAGTCGGGCCAGGAACAGGATTATTACCGGGGTCTCGAAGACGGCTCCGATGCTAACCAGGAGCCTGGCTATAATCGAGATGTAATTTCCTATCTTAATCGTGGGAGTGGCAATTTCGCTGCCGAAGGTCATCAGGAAATGTACTGCTGGGGGTATCAGAATAAAGTAACCGAAAGCGACGCCACCGACAAACATAAGTGTTATCCAGGGCAGTATCAGGTAGACGTATTTCTTTTCCTGGCGGGTAAGCGCTGGAGAGATGAACATCAAGAGTTGATAGACGAGGTAGGGCATGGCGAGCACGATGCCAGCAGCGAGGGACACCTTCATATAGGTGCCGATCATCTCTGTCATCTCGATAAAGATGAGGTTGGCGTCCTGTGCCGGTGCCGTCAGGAAGTTGAAAATATACTCGGCGAATGGAAATGATATAGCGGTGGTAATGAATAATGCGATGATTGCTCTGAGTAGACGTTTCCGCAGTTCACTGAGGTGTCCAACAAAGGTCAACGTATCATTTTTTGCAACTTCAGGCGTTTTATCCATACTTGTCTTGTGAGTGGTCTATTCGCCTGCCCCGTTGGTGCCTTGTCTAGGATTTCGCTGATTTCGGCTTGGTATCTTTCTTGTCTTCCTGTTCAGTCGGCTGGTTGCTATCCTGCATCTCTTTAGTCACCTGTGCCGTGAGGTTAGAGCTTAGATTCTTCAAGGTGCGAAATGTCTTGCCTAAAGTTCTGCTGACCTCAACTAGTCTTCCAGGCCCGAAGACAACAAGCACCACCACCATGATTAGTATTATCTCCTGCCAGCCTACGTCGAGAAAATCCACTGCTCACTCCCTGTACCAGCGACCCGTTTGAGGGATGGGGCAAGACCGAATTGGCCTCTTTTTAATCGAGGGGGCACTTATTATTCTTTCTGTCCTCTGGTTGCTCCAGCAGCTGCCTTCTTGGTAGTCTTTTTCTTGGTGACTTCCTCTTCCTCTTCGTCTTCACCCTGCTGGGCCCTGCGGAAGGCTCGCAGTCCCTTACCAATAGAGCCGCCAACCTGGGGCAATTTTCCTACGCCGAAGAAAATAAGGATGACCACCAGGATTATGATTAGCTCCGGTGTACCGATGTGCGGCATGATCATAGACCACCTCCCGTGTACTTATCGAGGAAACCTTACTTGAAACTGGCTCTGGTGTAACATGTATTGCCGAGTAGTCGACACTAATTAATGATACCACTTAAGCGGGAAAAGAAGCAAGCCAGCCTCGGCTCAGCCGAGGCTGGCCATGATGAGCAGGGCTAACTGGCTGCCGTGGCCATTATGTCGTCGAAGATTTTAACTACGGCCTCAGCAAACTCGGGTGTGTCAAGGTCAGCATCTACCTCTCTAACCTCAATATCCGGCCTCAGCTTCTTCTTGAATTCATTAATAAATACCCTGTCCAGTTCCCCGTCATAGAAATCGGTGCCTCTTCTGTCTACTACTGACCATCCGCCGAGCGGGACTATCACCTTCACCGGGCCACGGGATTTATTGAGCTTTTCGGCCATGGTATCGGCTACCTGAATCAGCTCGTCCTCGGACAGCCGTATGAAGGTGCGGGCGGCGTCATACTCAAACTTCTTGCGCTCGTTGTACTCCGGTTTTTTCCGGTAGTTCCTGCTGGTCGGGCTCCCGATGTTCACCTTACACATAGAGATGACCTGGGGTATGCCCGCTTTACCGGCTGCCTCGAGTCGGGTGGGACCTGACTGCATACCGAAGTCAAGCAGCTGCTCGCCAACCCCACTCGGGGTGATGTCAATTACCGCCCCAAACAGGTTTTCTCTGTCTATTATTTTCTCCATCGCCCGGTCACAGGTGCCGGAAGCAGAGAAAGCAACGACCTGATATCCCTTTTCCTCGAGCAGTTGTCTCACCTTTGAGGCGACTATTTCACACAGTCCAATCTGAGTTATGGCAACCAGAGGCTTTTCGCCTTTGGCTGGCAAAACGATGGGGACTTCAGCTGCGGCGTCTGCCATGCCACAGATAGCACCGGCAGCTCGTGCCAGGACATTTCGCATCATTATGCTCTTGGCTCCGGTAAAGTCCACCACCGAGTTCATCATGGCTATATCACCGGTGCCGAAGGCTCTTGAGGCAAATCCCAGGAGTGATATTGTGGCGGAAACGCCGAACTTCGGGAAGCCATAGGGCAGGGACTTCATAATATCTGTTCCCATTTGAGTTCCGGTGGTGCCGCCGATACTGATAATGCCCTGTATTTTTCCTTGAGAATATAGCTCGTTGACCTTCTTTATGGCGCCGGCCACCATAATCGGCATTCGCTTGCCTCTACTCGACTGGGCGTGCTCTGCCGGGTCCCGCCCGCTGGCGGCAACAATCTCTTCACGTGTGATTTCACAGGGTCCCTGGGGCTCATCTATCAAGCCCATATCCAGAATCTGTGCTTGGTAGCCTCGGGATTCTATCTGTTTGCGCAGGAAATCAGCCTCCTCCCATTTCTCCTCGGCCATTACCAGTATGAGTATATTCCCGTTCATCTGTGGCTCCTTTCCATAAAAGCTGCTTGACTATCAGTACGTAGGTAAGCTCACTTTCTATCATATGATAGGCATGCCTAATCGGGCAAGGCGACTGACAGCACAATAATGTACCCACTCCGGCTCGCCTTGGTTAAGCTGAAGTGGGCTTTGGCTAATCGGTTCGGGTTATCCTGGAAAAGCTCTATCGGCTTGCCCTCTTGGCCATTATCTCGGCTAGGCGGTCGACAGCACTGCTGGTTTTCTCGGTGGCGAACTTCTCCGGACGAGTCTGGAAGACGAATATGTTATTGGGGAAAGACAGGTCAGGGTCAATAGCCCATTCTATATCCTGGGGCTCGCCCAGGCGCTCCTCAAGTGACTTGCCTATCTGGGCTATCGCTTTCAGCTCTTCGTCACTCAGACACGGCACTGTCTGCTTGTCAGCCGGTATGGCCTTCTCATATACACCCTGGTCTGCGGAGGCGAGGCAGAAAGTCTTTTTGCCAATAACTTTGTCGACAACCCCCAGGGTTTCCTTATCTATGATGAACCTGTCTACCTCGACCTTGCTGCCAACGACTCCCTCTCCCAGACCCCAGCTGGCATCGATGATAATCCTCGTCCTGTCACCGGTTACCGGGTCAGCCGTGAAGAGAATCCCGGCGGAACGAGCATCTACCAGCTTCATCACAACGACGCCTAAAACGTCGCTGTCAACCGGAATATTATGGGCCAGGCGATACCAAATAGCTCGGCCGGTATAAACGCTTGACCATACCTTCTTAACGTGCTGAAGTACATTCTCCTTACCGCTGACGTTGAGGTACGTGTCAAACATGCCGGGACGGCTGACCGGGCCACCCGACCTCGTGGAAACGGCTACGTCAGGTATCCCTGTCTTCTCGCACAGGACATCATAAGATGAGCCTATCGCCTCCCGCAGGTAATCGGGCATTTTCCTCTCTTCTATCATGGCGCGTATTGTCTTGCTCGCCTCTTCACCTTTGTCAACGTTGTCAATCTTTCCCAGACTGGCAATGTATTCTGTAATTTGCTTCCCGACACCTGTGTCCGCCATGAAGCGGCGGAAGGACTCGATCGAGACGACATACCCCGGGACCACTGGCAGACCCAGCTTGGTCATTTCTCCCAGGTTTGCCCCTTTCTTCCCGACCTGCTCGTTAAACTCCTTTCCCAGTTCTTCAAACCAGTATATCAATTTGGCTTCTTCCATGATGCCCTCCTTCCCATCGGTTGCTCTTTAACCTGACAGCCCCCTTTTGGGTCACGGCACCGATTTGGGCTGTCTGGCTAAGATTCGCCGATTATTTTAATACGCCACGGTTTTTCGGCAAGCAGCCGCCCTAGCAACCCCCTTACCCAGAGGGGTTGGCCATCAGGGAGCTTATCTGGGGAAGATGAGACAAGTGCCTTCACGTTTTTTCGTTCGTAGGTTTGGGCATCCCTGATCTCTTTCTGTAGCTCTTTACCTTCTTCCAGCTCCTCGAGGCGGCTCACGAAAACTTCATAGCCCGTTCTGAACATGTGGTAGCCTCCTCCTCAGGCTAGTTTATCAAAGCCGTACTTTTCCCAATTGCTGAGCACGTGCTCCCGCACTTCATTGGAGTAATTAGATTCAAAGGATATCTTCGGTGGGATATCACTGGGGTCCCACTCCGTAGGCCAGGTGCAATCGAAGTAGACTTTGGCCCCAAGGCGTTGTTGACGCTCGTAGGCACTGAGAAAGGTCATAAATGGTATGGCTGAGGCACGCTCCACTTTCCAGATGCCACGATAGGGATGGCACCTGGTGACCATGGTATGCATGACCTGCCAGATATCGAAAACGTCCACGTCCTCGTTTACTATGAAGACAAAGGGGGCATGCGTACCCTGGGGAGACCCCCAGATACTGGTTGTCACCCTTTCGGCGATGTTGGGCGTTCTGCCGGAAACACTGACGATGATTAAAAAGCCGACACCTTCCGGTGGAGCATTTACGGCTACAACCGGGACCCCATCCGAGCGAAGTCGCTCATAGAGCTCTGCCGACCTGACCAGACCGACATCAAGGTGGTACTCGTCAACCGGTGTTCCGGTATTGGACACGGTCAGGATAGGATTGTTGCGGTAGGTAACCGCGGTTACCTTCCATACCGGCGATTTACCTCTTCCCGTGGCGCTGTAGCCGACGAACTCGCCAAAGGGTCCCTCCCAGTCGGTCTCGGTAGGGGATATCTCTCCCTCGATTACGATTTCAGCACTCGCCGGCACCTCTAGGTCTACCGTCTCGCATTTTACCAGCTCTACCGGCTCCTGTCTTAGCGCCCCGGCTAGTTCTGCCTCGTAGAGATTGGCAGCGACCCTGGCGCCAGCTATAAAGCCACTAACCGGCTCGGGCCCTATGGCAATGGCAAAAGGCATGGAGGTTTGCTTGGGCCGATATTTTTGAAAGTGAGAGCCGATGTGCTTTGCCGGGCTTACCGAACCAGTCAGGGTGTTCGAAGTGGCGACCATACCGCGGTAGCAACCCCAGTTAACCCAGCCACTATCAGGGTCTTTGGTAACATTGATTTGCCAGGTGCACAAATATCTCCCGCCGTCACCGTCGTGCAGCATGGGAGCCGGGAACTTTAGCAGGTCAACCTGGTCGCCAATATCGATGTTTTCCTTGCACGGTGCCTGGCTTTTGTCAACGATAACCGGCTTGATTAGCTTTTTCTTTCTCTCCAGGTAGACGTTTATCAGTTCCTTGATGCTGGTCTCCGGACTTAGCCCCATGGCGATGGCAAGCTTCCTGAAAGTGCTGATTGGGGCACCGAGGATTCTGTAGCCGGGATAGCCTTTGACGTTCTCAAAAAGGGGAGAAGGCAACCCCTTCTCATAAACCAGACGAGTAATAGCTCCTGCTTCCAGGTTCCAGTCAACTTCTTTGCTTACCCTCTTTAGCTCTCCCTGCTGTTCCAGTGCTGATATGTACTCTCGCAAATCCTTGAACGCCATTTTCTGTTTCTCCCCGCGTTGATTTGGCTTTCTTCAGGCTTAAAGCCTGAAGAAACACAAGCCGGCGCTTAATCGCACACTAACCCTGCCATGCTTTCCCGTTGTCTTTTCCCGCCCTGCCCGCATGGTCTTAATAGCTTATCAGGTTATGGTTGTGACGCTGCTAATTCAGTCGTCACTGGATAGACGCTACTATTTGTCTAAAATGTAAACGGCACCGAGGTCAGCATCGATCTTGACTCTTTGGCCGGTCTTTATCATCGCCGTGCCGCCTCCCGGTTGCATCGGGGTGTTGGTATTGAGTATGGCTGGTATGCCATACTCGCGCGCCACAATGGCAGCATGGCACAGGGGTGCCCCGGTGTCCAGGATTACACCTTTGACCAGGCTGAAGATGGGAGTCCAGGTCGAATCGGTTACTACGGTAACCAAGATTTCCCCCGGTTGTACCTGTCCGGCTTGCGCTGGCGAGAATATTACACGGGCTGGACCCTCAGCGACTCCGGGTGAACCGGAAACGCCAATCAGGTCAGCCTTTAGTTCTGGTCTAGCCTCGGGTGGCGCCTCCTTGGTCACCTTGGTAAAGATTACATCACCCGACATCCCCATCTGCATCATGGCGTCTGGCTCTGGAATTCTGCCGTAGTAAAGGTCGGGTATAAATTTGGGCATACCCTTATCATCAAGCCCCACCTCTTCCCACTCGGCTCTTCTTCTTTTCACTATGTGCTGGCCTTTAACGGTAGAGGGGTCGCTCAGTATTTTCTGTACCTCGTCAGGGACTAGGAAGAAGATGTCGTCGGGCTGGTTAAGGGCGCCGCTCTGGACGAGTCTCTTGCCAATCTCAAGCCAGAAGTAGCGGCCCACGGCGTGGCCTTGCATCTCGAAGAAGAAGCTGTGGTCTTCCATCCAAACGCTGGCGGTCTGCCCCGTTC
>CAZMZA010000033.1:0-13554 GCA_964570635.1 uncultured Dehalococcoidales bacterium | reverse complement strand
CCCCCCCACACAGATGAACAAGCCGTGGAAGACAAGCAAGGTGCGCCAATCCACCCTCCTTAGGACATGGGACGCCCCCCGGCCGGCGGCCAGCAGGGTGAGGGAGGCGGCAATAACGCCGATTATAGCCACTGATAGCCCGGTGTTGGCATGCGTGACCAGCAAGACCACCACCACCAGAAAAATCCCGGAATTTATCTTAAACAGGCGAGGGTTAACGATGGCTTCCCCGGGCTCAGGATATTGATTGGGCAAGGTAACAACCTCACTTGACTTAGAAGCGGTGAGTTTCCTGCGGAAGACCACATAAAAGAAGCCCAGGGTTACCAGCATGCCTATCCAGGCTATGGGACCAGTGTTAACGGCAAAGTCGGTAAAGGTATAACCCAGGGCAGTACCTATGATTACATTAGGCGGGTCGCCACACATAGTAGCACTGCCTCCAGTGTTAGCCGCAAAAATCTCAGCGATTATTATGGGAACGGGGTCAAATTTAAGCAGGCGCGCCAGCTCAATGGTCACCGAAGTCAAAAACAATAATACGGTAATACTATCAATGAACATTGAGAGAAAGCCCGAAAGCAGCATGAAGACAACCAGGATAGGGACAACCTTGTAGTCGACCAGCCTGGCCATGAACAGGCACAACCAGCGGAAGAACCCGACCTCACCCAGACCTTCCACCATGACCATCATGCCACCAATGAAGATGATGGTCTGCCAGTTTATTCCGTGGGACTCTACAAGCTGCTCACCGGGTATCCAGAACTTGAACTCGCCAAGCTGCCCCAGGTTGAAAACGTTGAGCATCATTTCGGGGCTTTTGGAGACAATGAGAAAGACGACTATAATGGTAAGAGCAGCACCAACGAGGGCAGGAATATAACGATGCACCTTGCCAATGATAATAACGATAAACATCAAGAGGAAGATGACAAGGGCAAGAATTTGGCTTAAGGCGAACATCTCTTCCTGAGACCAGCGGAAAGATTCCGCGAACCGGGGTTCCTTTCTAGGACTCGACGAATGCCGTCAAACCAATAAAGCTTACAATAGAATATGGCGTTTCGTCAAGATGTAATAAGCGGGTAAATCAGAGCCGTGGAGATAGAATCTCAGCCGCAAAGTTCCCTCATATGGAGGTCACTCGGCATCAGCCGCCAACCCTGCCTCCTGTTGTAACTTATCCTGGCTCTCTATATGGTCGACATACAAGACGCCGTCCAGATGGTCAAGCTCGTGCTGCAAGGCTTGAGCCAGGAGGCCGGTTGCTTTGAGCCTGATTGCCTTCCCCTGCCTGTCCCGCCCCTTAACGGTAACCGAAGTTGCCCGCTTTATCTCGCCAGCATAGCCGGGAACGCTGAGGCAACCCTCCGGCACCTCCCGCTCACCGCTGCGCTTTACTATCTCAGGATTGATGATAGCCATTGGCTCCTCGTCCGGTATCTGGAGCACCACCACGCGCAGAGACACTCCCACCTGCGGTGCTGCCAGCCCCACACCGTTCGCCTGCCGCATGGTCTCCACCATATCATCGATTAGCTTCTGAATAGAGCCATCAATGGTAGATACCCTTTTCGCCCTCTTCCTCAGCACAGAATCAGGCAGAGAACGTATTTGCCGAACCGTCATTTGCCCTCTCTCCCCTCTTCCATCTGCGGCTCTTTCCGCAAGAAAATCTCCAGGTTCCTGACCTCTCCCACCCCTTTCAGACTGGAAGCCAGAGCGAGGACGGTATTGGCCACAATCTCTCTGGGGAAGTGGCCTAATGATACAGAGGCATGATTAACGTAAAGGGAGACTCGCTCCCTTCGCAGCTTGAGGAAGCCCTGTTCCAGAAGGTCGGCCAGGCCCTTGACGTCTTCCAGAGAGAACTGCCTCGTCTTGGTGTCAAGGGTTTCATCAGTGGCAATGGCTATAATCTTGGTGACGCCGCTGAGAGGTGGACCGACTTCCTTACGATGGACTTCAATCTTGGGTGCTTTCCCGTGCTTGAAACCCTCGGTAAGGATAATGTCATAGTCCTCGCCAAAGAAACGGACAATCTCGTCAAGACCGACGTCCCAGGCGACCGGCTTTATCAACACTATCTTGTCCGGGGAACTGACTGCCGTAGCCTCGCTACCGGCCTTGATGTGACGCCCGCTATCCTTATCCGGCTCGTCAAAGCTCACGCCCTGGGATGCGTGTTTAATGGTAGCCACCCGATAGCCCCTCGCTTTTATCTCCCGGACCAGTTTTTCCATAAGGGTGGTCTTACCGGCTTTTGATTTACCCACAATTGAAACTACAGGAGGCATCTTTTACTCCCCCTTCTTAATATTTGCGGCAATCTTCGTTGCTCTCCCCTTTAATTTCCCAGAGCCGAACCGACTGCCTGCCACAGCCTCTCTATTTCCGCAGTAACCCTGCCCTGGGAGTATTCCACTACCGGCACTCCCTGTACCATCGCCTCGGTCACCACATTATCAAAGGGAACCCTGGAGACCACGCTTACTCCCTGGCTGAGGCAATAGTCCTCAATCTGTCGGGTATTCTCCTCATTCAGGTCATACTTATTGATACAAACCACCGGGGCAACATCAAAGCGGCGACAGACACCCAAGACCCGCTCCAAGTCCTGTGCTCCCGATAGCGTAGGCTCGGTAACCAGAAGCGCCAGGTGCGCCCCCGATAAAGAAGAGATGACCGGGCGGCCGATACCCGGCGGACCATCACTAATAATATAGTCAATGTTCTCCTTCTCGGCAACTGCTCTAGCCTTTTGCCTGACCAGCGCCACCAGTTTCCCCGAGTTCTCCTGACCAACCCCCAGCCTGGCGTGAAGCAGGGGACCGTAGCTGGTATCGGAAACAAACCAGTGCCCCGACAATCTCTCCTTCATGATAACAGCTTCAGCCGAGCATATCAGTGAGCAGAATCCACAGCCTTCACAGGACAGGGGAACGACCTCCTTATCCTTGATGGCGCCGCAATGACACATTTTCTGACATAAGCCACAGCGGGTGCACTTTTCCTCATCAATGAAGGCGACCTGCCCACCCCAGAACTCGCTCTCCTCCTTAATGGTAGGTCTGAGCAGGAGATGCAGGTCAGCTGCGTCCACGTCGCAGTCGGCCAAAACTTTTCCTGGCGCTATAGCCGCCAAAGAGCCGACGATGCTCGTCTTGCCGGTGCCACCCTTGCCACTCAGGACAACGACCTCTTTCATTCAGGCCCCCTTGGCTCTGGTATAGACTCTGGTGATGGTCTCGTTGCCGGCCACATAGCATATGGTACAGCCCCCGCACTCTTCCGGTGTCACCTCCTCCAGGTAGACCTCAAAACCCAGCTCCTGGTACATCTCCAGGACCCGTCTTAAGTGTGCCCCGGAAGTAACAGAGGCCAGTTCCCAGCCTTTCTTCTCCAGCTTCCGCCTGGTCCTATCTGCTTCTGGCAACCACCGCCTCCCTGATTTTGCCCAAGAGCTTGAGAAAGCCCTGCCGCCACTCAGGCATACCCTCGACCAAGGGGATGCCCCTGGAGTAAAGACCGGCAATTTGGGTGTCAAGCGGTATGGTCATCAGGACAGGAATTTGCTCTTGAGAGCAGTACTGCTCCACCTGCCTATCGCCCACCCCGGCACGGTTAAGCACCACGCCACAGGGGATACTCAGCTTCCTTAACATTTCCACGGCCAGAGCCAGGTCGTACCGCCCGAACGGAGTGGGCTCAGCGACCAGGAGACAGAAATCACTCCCTTCAACTGCCGCCACCACCGGGCGGGAAGTCCCCGGTGCGACGTCAATGATAACCGTTGCCTCATGGCTAACATGCTCCTTCACCTTCCTGACTACAGGCGGCGCCATAGCCTCACCCACGTAAAGTGTCCCCTGCACGAAGTCCATACCGTCCGCACCTCCCACCTCCACCACTCCAATTTCCCTCCCCGCCTCGGTGATGGCCTCCTCAGGACAAAGATAACTGCAGGCCCCACAGCCGCGGCAAAGCTCAGGAGCAACGAGCACACTCTGCTTGGTTACGATGAGGGCACGGTAGGCACAGACGTCGGCACACTTACCGCAATAGGTACACTTTGCCCTGTCTATCTCAGGAACCGGGATAGAGACCGCCTCGCTATCGGTAATGGCCGGCTTCAAAAAGATGTGGCCGTTGGGCCCCTCCACATCACAATCGAGAAGCTGGACCCTGCCCGTACCCCTCAAGGAAAGGGCGAGGCTGGTCGCCACCAACGTCTTACCGGTTCCTTCCTTGCCGCTGGCAACAGATATTATCACCCTATGCCCTCACCACTTCTGCATGGTTAATAACTCAACGCCCTCTAACTGCCGGAAGGTCGCTCCCTGACTGACACCGCGGAGTACGGCTTCGTTATCAACAACCTTGGTGCCGGAGATGGCATCAACCCCGTAGTTGAAGAGGACAGGCGATAGTGGCACGGTAGGTCCCAGCAGGACAACATAGGCTTCGGGACGGCAAAGGCGGAGCAAGCTGCCAACGGTGTGATTGGTAAAGGTAGCCCCGGTAATGGCGACAACATCAGCTTGCGGGACAAGCTTCTGCGCCTCAATTTCGGGCAGGTCCCCCTCCCGAGGTCGCTGCTCAATAACCCAGAGCTCCCCCGCCGCCTGCCGGAGTGCGGGCACAAAGGGAAAATGCCCGATGACGGCTACTTTCCTACCCTGCCCCCTCTCAACCAGCAGCTCGCCAGCGTTAAGCATAAGGCAGCGCCCCTCGTCAACCTCAAGAAGCGAATTGATAGCCGCCATGCCGATGGCCGCCTCAAGAGTACTGGAAGAGTAAGCCATCCGGGCTATCTCCAAGGCGCTCTTCCCCAGCAGTGCCCCCGCCTCCCGGACAGGCGACTTCTCCTGATGATTGCCGTCGTCATGTGGGGTTGACGCCAGACCGCAGTGACGTGTCACCACCGCCGTCTGAAAATGACCCTGGCGGATATCCTGCACGCCGACCTCAAAGTCCAGTGTAGAGAGTAGGTCATCAAGTATCTTCATGGCCATTATCCTTCTTTTGCTATTATGCACCCATGTTCATAATAATGGGAGCATATAGCTATTATGGTGTCAAGGGAAATATCATCTTTTCGAGGAGGTGCAAGATAAAGACTACCGTAAAGCCTTCATCCAAGCCCACGCCAAAGAGTATCAAAAACCTCAATGCTTAGCGCGAACCCAGCTAGCGTAGGTTCGCAAGGTTTTTTGCTAGCGGATTAAATTTTACCTCTAATCTTGACTCAAGAACTTTAATTGCCGCTTTATTAACTTCGCGCTGTAGGTGTTCCGGGCAGAAGACGTGTCCCTTCCATTTCTTGGCTACGTATGTCTCAAGCCAATCGTGGGTAGGGAAAAGTCTGTTCAAAGGAACAACTTCACCATCCGGTTGCAGAACTACCTGTAATGTGGCTTCATTAACTTGGGCCAACTTCGGGAAATCTACAACTATATCATATACCGTTCCCTTGAGCCTGTCAGGTATTCTGGAATGTATTTCCTTTCTTAGGCCATCGAGAATGTCTTGCCGATATTCGCTTTCAATCACACGGGTTATGTTAGCCATATTCTTGTCGACAGTGAGAGATGATATAACCAAGGCTTTTAGCCATAGCCTTCTATCCCGTAGACAACGAATTGTATTTCGCAGGATTCTATTTTTATGTAGTTGAATATTCAACAGGTCGTAGTCTGTAAATCTCAAAAAATCGGTTGGTGTAGACAGTAATATTTGTAATTTACCTTTCTGCTTTAGGGAACCATGTAGGTCGCGCATATACTCCAAAAACGTGATGAGCATTGAGTCTGTGGCTTTTACCTTAGCGTGCTGATATAAAGCAGGGTATAGTTGAACTTTGCTAAAGAGAATCTGCTCCAGAACCGAGGCGGCTGAGGCGAGAGCAACTAGCCGCTGTTCCGTTCCTTGTTCCGTTTCGACAGGGACAACATCTAGCGCATATAGCAGACGCTCAATATCGACCGCAAGCCTCAAACCGGTGAAATAACTATCCCGCGCTATGTAGTCCAGTTTGTCCGCATCGAACGGTCCATTGATAATCCCCGCCAGATAGGCCTTATCGGGAGAAGGGGGACGCCCGATTATTAGTCCGGCAATCTCCTTTAACTTGGCAGAGTCTATGGAACCGATTTTTTCATCGTCTTCACCATACCTCTCTCGGATTTTCTGAAAGAACTGGTCGAACGCTACACTCTTCACAATCATGTAAGATATCAATTCATGTGCTTTCGCTGCCTGGTACTTAGGGTCTTTTTTAAGATCGATAATCCAGTGGTGCCTTTCATAGAAGTGTTCCGAAATATGCGACAGAATGCCATGCCCACAATCATGGAGAAGGGCTGCCAGCCGTAGCTGCTGACTCTCTGGCGGTCTTATGAATTCAGCGCCTTTCTTTGAGTTTAGGCTCTCGACAAGCCTAGTTGCTATGGCTAGAACCCCCACGGAGTGCTCTAATCTAGAATGATTCGCAGACGGGTATACATAGAAAGCAAAACCTGTCTGGTGAATTGAGCGCAAGCGTTGTAGTAATGGGCAATCTAGTAGGGCAATCTCCGCTGGTGATAGCGTAATTGTTCCCCAGAGAGCGTCATGAATAGCTTTTCTTCGGCCAAGAGGCGTTGATGGCTCGTAACCATATAATGAAGAACTAACAAAATCCCCGATCGCATCCTCGAACTCAGTAGGCATTTGGTTTTTGCCTTACTTCTGGATAAAATCTTGGAATTCCTGTCCAATCTTTTGCAGTGTGGACAATTGTTCTGGAGAGAAACGCTGGCTTATCTTCTCTTGTATATCGTTCCTTATGTCATCAGTCAGGCCAAAGCGGTCATACTCTGGGTTCTTGGCGGAGAGCCATCCCCCAAGCTGCAACTGCATCAGCACGCTCTCCAAGAGTCGTGAAAATGGGTAGAGGTCGACTCCCTCAGAAAAAACAAACGGCTCTAACAACTCTGCCCCTTCTCCGGTTTTCTCCTGCAGTATAAACCGATGTAGTTGCTTTCTATCGCTTGGAAATGTTTCTAACCCAGAATAGGCAAAAATGGCACCAATGACATCTTGAGGGGTGAACCTCTTCAATAGAGCATCCAGATCCACAGTTTCTTGCATTTCCCCTCCTTTGGAGTGACCCCTTGTAGGGCACTCGGATTATATCATCTTGTCAACCAAGTAGTAAATACAAGAAAAGCTCTATCAGGGGACAAAAAATTTACTTTTTGTAATATTAGATTTTCTCCTTATGTTAATTATAGCTACAAATCGATAGAAAAGTCAAGGTCTCTATTGACTTTTCTATTACTTTTTGTTATATTTTGAACCCAACATTCTTGGATGGACTTTCATGACAGGAAAACAAACTTTATTTGGTCAAGAGCTTTGGAAGCTCCGTAAAGAGGCTAGATATACACAAGACCAACTTGCTAAACGTGCCGGAATAAGTGCCTCTTATATTAGCCAACTTGAAACTGGTACGAAAGACCCGACAGATAGAGTGATAACAAAGCTCAGTGGCCCCCTTAATGTTCCTGAAAACCGCCTCCTTATCACGGTAGGTAAAATCAAGATGGATCTTGCTGGAACATTAGCTACTGGGCGACAAGAAGTGCCTGAACTTTTGACTAATCTATCAGACGAAGAGTGGGAGGAACTTCTAACATACCTAGCCTACATGAAAGTCAAGGCATCTATTCTTCCAAAGGAAATCTCACCGCCTTAATCCTACCTCCCCTCGTTACTAAACTAATTCTCATTTTTTTCTCACATACAGCCTGTGCTCTTTGATATATCCGGCCACTGGTTCGGGGACAAGGTGACTGATGGACAGCCCGCGGGCAACGCGGTCTCTGATATTTGAGGCGCTGATATCTATTTCCGGCTTATCCATCATCACCACCCGCTGTGACAGCCCGGGGATAAGACCTTCCAGCGCCCCTAGGTCAGGTCTGGGACAGCCCGGCCTGGGAACCGCCACCAGGCGGCACAGGGTAATCAGCCGGAATGGCTCCTTCCACCGTGGTAGCTCGGACAAGTTATCCCAACCCAGGATAAAGAAAAGCTCGTCTCCACTACCGAGCTGGGCCTGCAACTCAGCCAGGGTGTCAACGGTATAGGTGGGACCGGGCCGTTCTATCTCCATGGTGGACAATTTAAAGTAGGCTTTATGGCCAATGGCAAGACGCACCATCTGCACCCGGTGCTCAGCGGGCGATAACTGACTATTAACCCTCAGCCAGGGCTGACCAGCGGGCATAAAAAGGACCTCAGCCAACGCTAGCCGTCCCCTCACTTTCTCAGCCACGGCCAGATGCCCGTTATGGATCGGGTCAAAGGTACCCCCCATCACCCCTATATTCACGCTACTACCACTCCCATTCTATCTCACCGCAACGAACTTTATCCCCAGCCTTCACCCCGGCCTTCTCCAGGGCCTTGCTGACCCCCAGCCTGGCAAACCGCTTCTTTAGCTGACCGCGCGCCTCAAAGCTGCTCACCCCGGTGCCAGCCACAATGCGCTCCGGCTCGGGCGCCACCACAACAAAGGTATCACCTTCCTTATACACCCTCGGGGCGGTACCTTTAGGCTGAGGGTGAAATACCTTCTTGAGAACGGCAGTACCAGCCTTGGCCTTGCCAGTTACCGACTGAAGCCTCTTTGCGGTCTCAGCCATGAGCTCAGTAACCCCCTCCCCGGTTGCCGCCGAGATAAAAAAGGCGTTTATACCGATAGCACCAAGAGCCGCCTTTATCTCGGCTAATCGAGCCCGCACCTGCGGCAGGTCCATCTTATTTACCGCTACGACCTGCGGCTTCTGTGCCAGAGCTGAATCAAACAGGCTGAGTTCCGTATTCACCCGTACCATATCGTCAGCCGGAGACGCCGAGGCGCCGTCCAGTACGTGAATAAGCACTTGGGTGCGCACCACATGGCGCAGGAAATCATGTCCCAGACCACGCCCCAGGTGGGCGCCATCTATCAGCCCGGGAATCTCAGCCAGCACCATGGTTTGCCGGCCCACTTCAACCACACCCAATACCGGCTGTCGAGTAGTAAAGGGATAGTCAGCTATCTTAGGTCTGGCTGCGGAAGCCATTGCCAGCAGGGTAGACTTGCCCACATTGGGGTAACCAATGATGCCAATATCGGCGATTATCCTCAACTCCAGTATGATGGAGCTCTTCTCTCCAGCTTCCCCTTTCTGAGCAATCCGTGGGGCCTGATTAGTCGAGGAAACAAAATGGGTGTTACCCAGTCCTCCCTTACCACCCCTCGCTACCACTACCTCCTGACCAGCCTCCTCTAAATCGGCTATGGCTACCCCGGAGCCCGTAGCCGCCTCAGGCCAGACTACAGTCCCTACGGGAACGGCTAAGACCAGGTCATTCCCCTTCCGGCCGTGCTTCCCTTTACCCTTACCGTTCTCTCCATCCGCAGCTCTGTAGAGCCCCTTGTGCCTGAAGGCACCCAAGGTGGTAATACCGGGCTCCGCTCTGAGCACAACACTACCACCATGACCACCATCACCCCCGTCAGGACCACCAAAGGGCACAAACTTCTCCCGCCGGAAGCTGACTATGCCGTCCCCTCCGTCCCCTGCTTTCACCCGTATTTCAGCTCTGTCAAACACGATTACCCCGTAGCTTCACTATATACAATTGTGAATAATCTTATTGTTTTACCTAATTATCTAGGTATATTACTAATCCTTAGTAATAATATAGCACAGTACCTAAGCTCCCTCATAGAACTTCCCTCAGGCACATGATGAAGCCTTCCTGGCCCGCGAGCGGCGTATGCACAATTGAGCCGGACTTGGTGGACAACAGCCGGTAATTTTTGTGGACGGTGTGTTGATGAAGGTGGGGGGTTGTGGGGCTGGTTACTTTTGATATATCTTTTCGCGGAGGTCGAGGATCCTGCGTCTCAAAGAGGGGCAGGACTCAAGTTCAGCGGCTATTTTGGCACAGGCGTGGAGAACGGTGGAATGGTCCCTATCGCCCAGTTCCTTGCCAATTTGAGCCAGTGGCGTTTTAGTCTCCTGCCTGATAAGATACATCACTACCTGCCGGGCGAACGTCGTTTCCTTGTCTCTCTTACGGCCCTTCAGGTCGTCAGGTGTCGCCTGGAAGCTCTTGGCTACCGCCTCTATGATTGAGCTGGGTGTAACCGTGACATCTCTAGCTGCCTTCTTAGCTATATCCTCGAGAGCTTGGGCGGCTAACTCGGTAGTGGGTGCAGCTCCCACCAGACTGGCATAGGCAATGACCCGGTTTAGGGAACCTTCCAATTCTCTTACATTTTGTTGGGCCTGCTGAGCGATAAACTCGATGACACTGATTGGTATCTTGGCTCCCAGCTGGTCGGCGTTGGCCATCAGGATAGCGATACGTGTTTCCAGGTCGGGAGGTTGAATGTCAGCAATCAGTCCCCATTCAAAGCGGGAGCGTAGCCGGCTGGCCAGCAGGGGCATAGATTTGGGCGGGCGGTCGCTGGTAATGGCTATCTGCCGGTTGGAATCATGAAGCTCATTAAACGTGTGGAAGAAGCTTTCCTCCGTCTGCTCTTTGCCGCTGATAAAGTGGATGTCGTCAATTAACAACATATCAACACTTCTGTATTTGTTGTGGAAAGCCTCCGTGCTTTTGTAGCGGATGGCGGCTATGAATTCATTGGTAAACTGCTCGGCACTCACGTAGAGCACCTGAGCATGACGGGCTAAAGCCACGTGACCAATGGCATGCAGGAGATGGGTCTTACCCAAGCCCGCTCCGCCGTAGATAAAAAGCGGGTTGTGGCTGTGTCCCGGGTTTTCAGCGACCCCTAGCGCTGCGGCGTAAGCTAACCGGTTGCTGTTGCCGGTAATGAAGGAACCAAAGGTATACTTTGGATTGAATCTTGGCTGGGCAGTGCGTGCTGCAGGCGGACTTTCTTCTTGAATACCGTGGCTGTCGGTTAAGTTCTTAAATCCGTTATTTACCTGGAAAACAACCTTGACATCACGCTTGACCAGGCCTATGAGTGTCTTTTCAATAAGGGAGCGCTGGTTCCTGTCCAGATATTCAGCGATAAAGGTGTTGGGTACACCAACAACAAATTGCCCATCTTGATAAGCTAAGCCTACGGTTTTTTGTAACCAAGTGCGGTAGTTTGACTTGTTGACCTGGATTTGTAGCTCACCTAATGCCGCTTCCCACACTTCTTTTGCTGGCCGAGTTGTCATCAAAGCATCTCTCCGTCCCTTTTTCTCTAAGGTAGAGCCACAGTCGGGCGACTTCCGGCTCGTCCTTGCGGGTTGCACTACCGTGGCGGATAAGCTCAGGGTGGGGGGAGGGCAATAAAAAAATGACGGGACTAGAATAATACCGCAGGACTTTGCTGGCAAGGTTTTTGATGCTGGTTGCTGGTCGTTTTTAACCCCTCCATCCCCTTCCGAGGTCTGTTGAGCTCTCTTTTTCTTGGCATATCAAAACCACCAGCTACGTGCAGATAGTGGCCCGGTCTAAAAAAAAATTTTGTGTGGGACAGCCGCCCGTTTTTGTCGCCTGATAATAACCAGCAGACCTCTTTATTGAGAAGCTAAAACAACAGCTTAGCCGCCAGCCTTGTCTCTTTTAGGGACTGGTGACCTGTTTCAGGCTTGCTTTTACCCATCTACCCCCACCAAAAGGACTAATGTTACCATTACCTTCGTACTCATTTCCCGGGGAGAAAGGCAGCGGGTTGTGGAGAAAATTTCTTTGATGTTAAAATTCAGCGGAAGGAGGTGCATGTTGCGGGTTGTCTTTATGGGTACCGCCGACTTCGCGGTGCCCTCTCTGGAGTGTCTTGTCCTCCACGGATATGAGGTGGTCGCTGTCTATACCCAGCCGGATAAGCTGGCAGGCCGGGGACGCTCTTTGGTCGCTTCCCCGGTGAAAAGGGCGGCACTAGCCCTGAAGCTCCCGGTAGTGCAGCCTGCCAGTCTGAAGCAAGCCGACGCGGTGACACAGCTAGCTGACTTCCGGCCGGATGTCATCGTGGTGGCTGCCTTTGGGCAAATCTTGCCCCGGTCGGTTTTAGATATTCCTGCCCACGGGTGTATCAACGTTCACCCTTCCTTATTACCCAGGTATCGGGGTGCCTCGCCGGTGGCGGCGGCTATCCTGGCTGGCGATAGGTTCACCGGGGTAACGGTTATGCTGATGGACGAGGGGCTGGATTCTGGCCCCGCCCTAGCCAGGGCCCAGATACCCGTTTCAGCCCAGGATACCACGGGCTCACTTACGGTCAAGCTTGCCGCAGTAGCCGCTCGGTTGCTCCAGGAAGTCCTGGTTCACTGGCTGCGTGGTGAGCTGGTGCCTCAACCTCAGAATGAAGCCGAGGCGACCTACTCAGGCATAATCTCCAAGCAGGAAGGCGAGATTGATTGGCATCTACCCGCTATAGACATATGGCGGCGGGTACGTGCTTTTCAGCCCTGGCCGGGTAGTTACGCCACATGGCAGGGTAAGCAGCTCAAGATTATGGAGGCGGTGCCTCAGGCTGGGGGAGGCGACTTTGAGCCGGGGCAGGTGGTGGCGTTGTCGCCGGGTATGGAGTATAAAGAGGTCGCCTTTGGCGTCCAGACCGGGAACGGGATTCTGGGGGTGGCCAGGCTTCAGCTGGAAGGTAAACGTGCGATGTCAGCCGCTGAGTTTCTGCGGGGGCAGAGGCAGTTCATCGGAGCGATATTGCCCTGACCTGAGAGCAGCCTGTATAATCTCAGTAGTAGTTCAGGGAGGTTACCTTGTCTTTGCCTGAGAACCTGAGCCAGTTTGATACCCTGGTGAGCATTATGGCCAGACTGCGAGGCCCTGATGGTTGTCCCTGGGACCGCAGGCAGACTCATGCCTCGCTGAGGGAAAACCTGCTCGCCGAGTGCTATGAGGTGCTGGAGGCCCTGGATGAAGGGGACTCCACCAAGCTTTACGAGGAATTGGGCGACCTGCTGATGCAGATTGTGCTACACGCCCAGATTGCCAGCGAAGCCGGGGAGTTTGCGCTGGGGGATGTCTTAAAAAGCATTAACAGCAAGCTAATCCACCGCCACCCTCATGTCTTTGGCTCAAAGAAGGTAAAAGATGCTGAGGAAGTGCGACTTAACTGGGAGGTGCTGAAGGAAGAGGAGAGGGAGGCTGATAGCTCGATGCTGGACAGCGTGCCCAAACACATGCCGGCGTTGGGCTACAGTCAGGAAATTCAAAGCCGGGCGGCCCGGGTTGGCTTTGACTGGGAAGACGTTGACGGCATTATAGATAAGCTGGCTGAAGAGGTCCGCGAGTTTAAGAAAGCCGGGAGCGAAGAGGAGAGGACAAAGGAGTTTGGCGACCTGCTTTTTGTCCTGGTTAATATCGGTCGCCGGCTGGGGGTTGATTTGGAGGCGGCGCTGAGGGAGGCCAGCCGGAAGTTTTACCGCCGTTTCTCCTATATGGAGCAACTATGCCGCGAGCGCGGGCTGAAATTCAATGAGCTGTCCTTTGATGAGCAAAACGCCCTGTGGGAGGAGGCGAAGG
>CAZMZA010000032.1:0-13885 GCA_964570635.1 uncultured Dehalococcoidales bacterium | reverse complement strand
CTCCTCTATCTGAGCCTTAATCTGCTTGATTCTGGCCTTAATCTCTTCCTCAGAACCTTTGCCCTCAACAAGGGTGGTCTTGTCCTTATCGGAGGTTACCCGGCGAGCCCTCCCCAGGTCTTCCACAGTCACTGAATCCAGCTTGCGCCCCACCTCCTCAGAAATCACCTTACCGCCGGTGAGGATGGCCATATCTTCCAGCATCGCTTTACGCCTGTCCCCAAAACCAGGAGCCTTAACCGCCAGAACGTTCAGGGTGCCCCGTAGCTTATTGACCACCAGAGTGGCCAGCGCCTCTCCCTCAATATCCTCGGCAACAATAAGCAGGTTCTTTGACATCTGCAGTATCTTTTCCAGGGCTGGTAAGAGGTCAGCCACCGCCGAGATTTTCTTATCCGTGATAAGAATGTAGGGGTCGTCAATCACCGCCTCCATCCGCTCGGCATTGGTAATCAAATAGGGGCTGATATAGCCACGGTCAAACTGCATGCCTTCCACATACTCGGTCTCATACCTTATCCCCTTGGACTCCTCAACGGTAATAACCCCGTCCTTGCCTACTTTCTCCATCACCTCGGCAATCAGGTCTCCAATCTCCGGGTCTTTGGCCGTGATGGTGCCAACCTGAGCAATCTGCTCCTTGCCCTTCACCTCAGTGGAGACCCGCTTCAGCTCTTCAACAATAGCCCGATTTGCCTGCTCAATGCCTCTCTTTAGTGCCATTGGGTCGGCACCAGCAGCTATATTCTTGAAGCCCTCGGTAATAATAGCATGAGCCAAGACTGTGGATGTGGTAGTACCATCACCGCAGGCATCATTAGTCTTACTGGCTGCTTCCTTGACCATCTGAGCCCCCATGTTCTCAAAGGGGTCAGGGAGCTCAATGTCCTTAGCAATGGTCACCCCGTCGTCAATCACGGTTGGTGGACCCCACTTTTTGTCCAGCACGACACAACGTCCCCTCGGTCCCAAGGTTACCTTAACGGCATCGGCCAGGGCATCGATACCCTTTTTCAGCAAATGCCTGGCCTCCTCGTCATATATAATCTGTTTAGCCATTTCCCCTCCTATCCAAGATTAGATTACTACTTGCCTTTCTTAGTCCCTTTCTTAGCCAAGACATCGCCCTCACGTAGAATTACAAGCTCCTCATCCTCAATCGTAATCTCGATACCTCCGTACTTGGCATAGATTACTCTGTCACCCACCTTCACGTCCATAGCTATCCGTTTCCCGTCGTCAGATAGCCTCCCAGGGCCGACCGCAATAACCTCTCCCTCCTGAGGTCTCTCCCTGGCCGTATCAGGCAGGAAAATCCCGCCTTTGGTCACCTCCTCCCTTTCAATAGGCCTGACTACCAGCCGGTCAGCCAACGGTTCCAACTTAGCCACTATTCTGCTCCTCCTTCCTTGATTAAATGACCTGATAAGGCTAAACTTCTTAGCACTCTCAGGGCGAGAGTGCTAACAGACCTATAATAGCGCACCAGACCAGATAGCGCAACTCAACAAATAGCCTCAAGAAGCCGTTTATAGTCAACTACAAGCACTATAGACACTCAGATGGGTTATATCTCCCTCAAACTTCTCCATATTACCAATATCTACCTCAACTACCTGTCCGCCTACCTTGACACCCTACACCTAACCGTGTAAAGTCTAACCGTGAGCCGAGAGACCAAAGAAAACCGACCACAATGGGATAGCCAGCTTATCCAAGCCTTAAGACGTCATCTCGGTCTGACCCAGCGTGAAATGGCCGGGAAACTAGGTACACGCCAGCAAACAATAAGCGAATGGGAAACCGGGATGTACCAACCCCGGGGTGCCTCAGCCACCCTGCTGGCTATCATTGCGGAACAGGCCAAGTTCAAGTACGAGGCTTACCCCCCAAAGAAACCGCGAAAACCTTGACGTGATACACGGAAACGTGTATAATAACGGCAGGTTTGTCAGGTGCCTATGATGCCGCGGGGCAAGGTGGGGGCGGTTGAGGCTCTGCCCGTGGCATGAAACACTACTTCTCACAGTTCAAGCTGGTTGAGCCAAATTAAACGTCTTTAAGGGATAGCCTGATGCATAGTCTAACAGAGAGGGAATTGGTGAGAATCTGGCAACACCCTCAGGCCAGCCTGAGACCGGGAACCACATCCAGATCCAGGCCATCCTTTCTACCCGCCTGAAACTGGTAGTAGCCACAGGCGGCAATCATAGCCGCATTGTCAGTGCACAACACCATCTCGGGTACCAGCACCGGGACGGGTGAACTGTCCGCCAGCCGATGACGAAGCAACTGGTTTGACGCCACCCCGCCAGCCAACAAGACCTGCCTTACCCGGTACTCCCTGGCTACTTCGACAGTCTTGGTAACCAGGACATCTATCACCGCCTCTTCAAAGCTGGCCGCGGCATCAGCCGCCGTGACAGCATCGCTGCCCTTACCGGCTGATAGCGAGACCCTGCCTCCTTCTACCAAGCGCAGCAACTCTGTCTTGACACCGCTGAAACTGAAGTCGCTGGTCCCTCTCAACCAGGCACGAGCTAGCTTGAGAGAAGGGATGCCCGCTCTTGCCGCCTGCTCAATAGCCGGGCCGCCAGGATAGCCCAGCCCCAGTATTCTGGCGGCTTTGTCAAAGGCTTCGCCGGCAGCGTCATCCCGCGTCCGTCCCAGCACTATATAGTCACTATGGCCCCTCATCAGCACCAGGTCACTATGCCCCCCAGAAACAATCAGGCAGACCACCGGGAAGAGGGGGCTGGTACTCCCCAGCCAGTTAGCATAGATGTGGCCCTCAAGGTGATTAACCCCGGTAATGGGTAACCCGCGAGCCAGCGCGATAGCTTTGGCGGCATTGACCCCCACCAGCAGTGAGCCAGCAAGACCGGGGCCAATAGTAACAGCGATACCGTCCAAATCATCCCAGGTAGTCTTAGCCTGGGTCATGGCCTGCTCGATAATGGGGATAATGGTCAGCAGGTGCTGGCGGGAGGCTACCTCAGGAACAATCCCCCCATAGCGGGCATGGATTTCGACCTGCGAGGCAATCTTATTGGACAGAATCTTTGTCCCATCCTCCACCACCGCCGCCGCTGTTTCATCACAGGAGGTCTCTATGCCGAGGACTTTCATACCTTAGAATTATAGCACAGACATGGTAACAGGGTAGCTGAGCAAACCCGTGCCACGCTGCTTTGACACAGCTATAAGCCGATGTTATGATGACTATCAAGGGGGGTATCTACTATCGTGCTTAACAGTGGGGTGATGAAATATGGCCGTTGAGACAGTATATCTGGTGTTATTCTTTGTCTGTTTACTTTTGTCAGCCTTCTTCTCCAGCTCAGAGACAGCCTTTGTTAGCCTGCAGAGGATAAAGGTCGAACACATGGTCAATACTAAAGTAAAGGGGGCCGGCAGGATAGCCAGGATGGTCGAGCATCCAGAGAAGCTCCTGTCCACCATCCTGCTCGGGAACAACCTAGTAAACACGGCGGCAGCGGTTCTGGCCACTGTCATGGCCGTCTCCGTACTGGGGCAAGAGCAGGGAGTCCTTGTTGCCACCATAGGCGTAACGATCATTCTCCTGATATTTGCTGAAACTACTCCTAAAACTATAGCTGCCCATCACTCCGAGAGGCTGTCTTTAATGTTTGCTCGGCCAATACAGGTGGTCTCCTGGATTTTTACCCCCTTCGTGATGGCGCTGAGCTGGATAGCCTCAGCCTTCACCAGGCTGGCCGGAGGCACACCGATGCCCCGCTCCCTGATCAGCGATGAGGAGATTCGCACCATGATTTCAGTGGGACACAGGGAGGGGACAGTGGAGGAGTCTGAAGCCAAGATGCTGAACAAGGTTTTCGACTTCGGTGACCGGCCCGTCCGCGAGGTGATGGTACCACGCCCAGAAGTGGAGTGCTTAGAGAAAGGCTCCACCATAGCCGACTTTCTCGCCATGTACGCTGAAGCTCCGCTGTCTCGTTTCCCGGTATACCAGGAAAACATGGACAACGTGGTCGGCATTCTTTCCGTAAAGGACGTGCTTATGGCTCAAGCTAAGGGCACCATTACCAACGAGAGTCTCATTGATGACCTGATTCGCCCGGCTTACTTTACCCCCGAGTCCAAGCGCGTCAGCGAACTCTTCACCGAGATGCGCGACCAGAATTACCGTATGGCGGTAGTGGCAGACGAATACGGTGGCACGGCTGGCGTAGTCAGCCTGAGCCGGCTGCTGGAGGAAATCGTAGGCCCGGTGGGAGACGAGCTAGCGGCGGTAGAAAAGGACTACGAGATAATTAACGAGTACACATTCCAGATTGACGGCAGCATGCGTATTGAGGAAGCCAACGAAGAGATGGACCTGAAACTGCCCCCGGGTGACTATGAGACTGTGGCTGGTTTCGTGCTCCACCTCTTAGGGCATATACCCAAACAGGGCGAGCGACTGAGGTACAAGGGCATGAAGCTGGTAATAACCAAGATGCGGGGGATGAAAATCGAGGAAATTCTGCTAACCAAGGAAAAACATGCAGCGTCTAAGAGTTAGATTCTGCCGGGAAGAGACGGTAAAGTTCATCTCACACCTTGATATAATTCGGCTGTGGCAGAGGGCGCTAAACCGTGCCGGGATACCGCTTGCCTATTCAGAAGGATTCAATCCCCGTCCCCGGATATCCCTGGCGGTCCCCCTCGCTGTGGGGGTAACCAGCGAAGCTGAGCTGATGGATATTTTCTGTACCAGATGGGTATCTCCACACTGGTTCACCGCCGCCTTAGAACAACAGCTACCGCCCAGCATCAAAATACTACAGGTCTACCCCATAGGCTTGAACCTGCCATCCTTACAATCACAGGTCCGCTATGCCGAATACCGGGTCGAACTGGAAACCGAAAAGGAGCCAAAGGATATAGAGGCAGAAATTGATGCTTTACTTTCAGCAGAGCGCCTGCCCTGGCAGCACCAGAGGGATACTGGCATACGTAGCTATGACCTCAGGGCTCTGATTGATGACCTGTGGCTTATCGACTGCCAACACCCTTATTGCACTCTTGGCATGAGGTTGCGCTGCGACAGTAGTGGTTCGGGAAGACCTGAGCAGGTTGCCACCGCCCTGAACTTTGCCACCCACCCCTGCTCCACGCACCGCACCAAGCTTATTCTGGAAGCACTTTGAACCGACGGTGAAAAGGGGAAGAAGCGAAGAATCACTAGAGGGCCGGGTACTAAACTTCATTCGGAAGCACCAGCTAATATCAACCGGGCAACCACTTCCGGTAGCAGTATCCGGTGGCCCAGATTCAGTCTGTCTGCTGCAAATACTGGTCAACCTCCAGGATGAACTGGGCACAAGGCTGCATGTGGCCCACCTCAACCACCAGCTAAGAGGCACCGAGTCTGAAGCTGATGCCCGGTATGTCTCCGACCTGGCTCACCAGCTCGGCGTCCCGGTTACTATTGAGGAGCACGACGTAAAGTCCTATCAAGTCCGGCACCGTATATCGCTGGAAGAGGCGGCACGTGAGGTGCGCTATGCTTTTCTATGCCGGGTAGCCAGGTCTATCGGAGCTGACCGGGTGGCGGTGGGACATACCATCGATGACCATATTGAGACCGTACTAATGCACCTCCTGCGGGGCACCGGAACCAGGGGGCTCCGTGGCCTGCAACCAAGCACTACCTGGCGACTAAAGCCAGATGCCGATACCATCACCGTAACCAGACCGCTCCTAGAGATAAGCCGACAGGAAACAGCGGACTATTGCCGTGACCACCACCATACGCCCCGGCTTGACGCCTCCAACCTATCGCTGGCACCGCTCAGAAACAGAATGCGGCACCAGCTCCTCCCCCTGCTCAAAAGCTATAACCCGGGCGTGGTTGACACTCTGGTCCGAACCGCCCGAATTGCCGGTGACGACCTTGCCTTTCTGGACGAAGCGTGCACCAGACTGTGGGACAGAATCGCCCAGGAACAAGCAGGCACCATCGTCCTGGACAAGCAGAGTCTCCTCGAGTTACCTCCAGCGCTCAAGCGGCACCTGCTCCGCATGGCCATTGAGAAGCAGTTAGGCACTCTCAAGGATATTGAGACACGTCATATTGAGGAGATAATGGCTGCCTTAACCAAGCCAGCCGGAAGAAGAATCAGCCTGCCCGAAGGCCTGGTCTTTTCCATAGAGTACAACCGTTACCTGCTGGGTACAGACACGGCGCCCTTATGCCCGTTCGCGGCACTGGGCGGTGAGTCCCCGATAGAGCTCCCCGGCAAGACCCGACTGCCCGGCTGGCGTATTGAGGCAAGTATCATAAGCCTGGAACAGATGCGGGACAAGGGCAGCGCCTTCACCGCTTACTTTGATTTTGATAAAACCGGTGACAAACTGGTGGTACGCAGTCGCCGTCCCGGCGACAGTTTCCAGCCTCTGGGCATGAGCCAGCCCAAGAAGCTAAATGAGTTTATGATTGATACCAAAATCCCTAATGCCTGGCGGCAGCGAGTCCCCATCGTCTGCTCACCAAGGCATATCGTGTGGGTTGCTGGCTGGCGCATAGACGACAGGGTAAAGGTTACCGATACTACCCGGAACGTCCTGTGCCTGGAATTCGAGCCTGGCTAGGCCTCGACCTTACATTACGCGTTTGAGCCTGGGGTTGGGGGTGCGACCCGGGATTCTGCCTCTCTTGGCGATAGGCTTACCCTCCAACTCGTGCAGGTCAGCGGTAAAGTCTATAGGCCTGGCCCCGCTGATATAGCTACCGACGCCAAAACCGTTAACCGGAGCCCCGCTCTCAAGGAAGTAGGTAATGCGCTGCGGGTCAATGCCGCCGCTAACAAAGATACCCACGTGCTTAAATCCGGCCAGGTCCAGCCTGGCCCTGACCTCCTTGACCAGGTCAGCCGTTACCCTCCCCCGCTCCTCCGGTGTATCAAGCCGAACGCTATTAAGCCTCTCCCCCAGTGCCTCAGCCACCCGCAGGCTCTCCTCAGCCTCATCCTTGAAGGTATCAACCAGAGAGACACGGGGTACCTCAGGGGGCATATGTTTATCAAAGGTCAACGTAGCCGCGACGGTATCACCGATGACGATAATCAGAGCATGAGGCATAGTCCCTCTTGGTTCCAGACCAGCCAGCCTGGCGCCGACTATGCTGGAACAGCTGACGCAACCGCCAACAATAGCGGCATACTCCATTACCCCGACCACTGAAGGATGGACATGGCGCGCCCCGAAGCTGATTATAGGTACCCCCTGAGCGACTTCGACACACTCCCTAGCCGCTGTTGCCCAGCCACTGCAGTGAGCGAGCATACCGCAGATGGCCGTCTCATACAGCCCATAGCTCTGATAGGGGGCAGTTATGCGCAGCGCCAATTCTTTTCTGTCTATCGGCTCGCCCTCAGCCAGCGCCCACACCTCACGGTTACCCTCCGGCAAGACCCTGGACAGCAGGGCTTTTACCTCTTCCATGCCACAAACTATCCCGGCTCGACTGGAGAATACCTCCATAGTAGCCACCGGGTTGCGGTTCTCCCGACGCAGTATCTCGACAGTGCGGGCAAAGTATATGTCCGCGGTATCGCCAGATAGTACCGCCTCAGAGGGTTCAAATTTAGCTGGCTTCATCGGACTAACCTCCAATGCTAGTTAGCTTTGCTCCCAGAACCTTCTCCATATGCTCCAGAGCAAACTGGTGTGCCCTTTCATCGAAGGAGGCAACACAGTCAACCGGTACCTCTACTGCATAATCTCGATTTCTGGCATCAGCCACGGTATGCATAACACAAATGTCAGTGCACACCCCACAAACAATCAATTTGTCCGATCCGAGCTGACGCAGTTTCTCCTCGAGGGGAGTACCAAAGAAGGCGCTGTAACGCTTTTTGGCTATTATCTCACCCGGGTATTGAGCCAACTCGGGGATGACCTCCGCCTCTGCTGTACCCCTGACGCAATGGGGAGGGAACATCTTGAACTCGAGGTCATCAGGGTCGTGGTTATCACAGAGAAAGAATACCTTGGAGCCCTGAGCGATTTCCCGCTCCAGAAGACCCTGCACGCTGGGGATTATGCGCCGTGCCGAATCCCCGCAGTAAAGGGGGTAACCTTCTTCCAAAAAACCTCTGAGCATATCTATAACCAGGACTGCGTTAGCCATCTTCTCTCTCCTTTCCCCGACCCAGGCACCGCTGTAGCTCCCGGGCTACTCTAAAAGGGTCGCTAGCGACAACACTCGACCCGTAAATCTCCATAGCACCTACGTCTGAAGCCCGACTGCTCAGGTCACCCCGGTCTACCAGTCGGGCTATTACCGGAAAACCCTCCCAGCTCTCCTCTGTTTCCGAGAGCGGCGGTGTTACCAGGCTGAGATTAAAGGAGACCACGCCCATCCTATCCCTGTAACCGGCAAGCACCTCATAAATTCTTTCCTTCAGCGAAAGACTCAGCTCTTCGGCCATCAGCATAACTTCATTATCCTTGAAAGGGGTTAGATGAGCAAGGAACCTGACCCCCGCTTCCTCCACGGCACAGCCGAGCGAACGATGAACCTGAAACAGGTCAGCAAAGTAGTTTGAGCCGTAATTCTGCTGGTAGCTCAAGGCAGCCCGCCGCAGCCCCTCAATCCTGGCATAATGCCGGCCACTCGTCAGCATAACCTGGGCATGCCCGTGATTTATTGAGGCACCGGCCCGCCACAAACAATTCCAGATGAAAAAGAAATACCTCGCCTCGGGTCTCATGGCCTGTGCCCTTTTCGCCCATTCCCAGGCAACGTCAATATAGTCCACTACCTGTTCTCGGGAAAAACCAAGGGGGTGAAAATCGTTAAAAATCACCAGGCCATGCAAGCCATCGTACTTGCTCACGTTGCTGGCGGTAATACAGTGCTTACCCACCACGCGCCCAAAGAGGTCTTCAGGCGTGCTCCGCTCAGGACGGCCGAAGATATCCCTCTTACCGGCATCCTTAAGCCGGTTAATAGTCCCTTCTCTACCCTTCGCCTCAACGGGACGCAGAGCCCGCAGCCTATTGAATAGCGTACCTTCACAGGTTACTTTATTGGTTACTTTGACAATCTTTTGCCCGGTAACCGATTCCAACGAGCCGAACTGCTGCCTGACCCAGGGCTCCATACTGCGGGGAATGCTCTGCTCGCCCACGCTGACGCTAACCTCGTATATCCGCTCCAATAGCTCCCTTTCCGGAACTGGCAGCGAATCTACGATTTCCACCAGGTTCTCGATGCTCAGATTCCTCGTCGTCATGACCGGGCAGGGACTCTCTGATTAGAAATTTAGTGCCTGAAGTGCCTCATGCCGGTAAAGACCATGGCTATGTTGTGCTCATCAGCCGCCTTAATCGAGTCCTCATCCCTAATTGACCCGCCGGGCTGGATGATAGCCGTCACCCCGGCCGCAGCCGCAGCCTCAACCACATCGGGAAACGGGAACATGGCGTCCGAGGCCAGGACACTGCCCACGCTTTTCTCTCCCGCCTTTTCCCTGGCTATCTGGGCACTGACAATCCGGCTCGGCTGCCCGGCTCCCATCCCCAGGAGTGTCTTGTCCTTTGCCAGCACAATAGCATTCGACTTTATATGCTTGACCGCCCGCCAGGCGAAGAGCAGGTCGCCTATTTCAGCCTGGGTCGGCTCACGCTTGGTCACTGTTTTCAGACTAACGCTATTTTCCGGAACAGAATCAGAACTCTGGACAAGAAATCCCCCTTTGACCTTGCGGAAATCGAGATAGCCTACCGGTGCCTTACCATAGTCAGGCGGCAAATCAGCAACAAGAATGCGGAGGTCTTTCTTGCGCTTCAGTATTTCCAGAGCCTCAGCCTCATACCCGGGAGCAATAACTATCTCGTAGAAGGTCGGGCTGATTTCTTTAGCCGCCGCCGCACTAATCGCCCTGTTGGCAGCGATAACACCCCCGAAGGCAGCCACCGGGTCACCGCTGAACGCCCGCCGGTAGGCCTCAGCCATATCGTCATGGCTGGCCAGCCCGCAAGGATTGGTATGCTTGATAATGGCTACCGTCGGGGCGCTAAAATCAGTTGCCGCACCCCAGGCGGCATCAGCATCCAGGATATTGTTAAAGGAAAGCTCCTTACCCCATAGCTGTTCGGCCCAGGTGACACCGCTGTCCTGTTTGGCGCCCACTCTCTGCTCAGAATAGAAGGCGGCCTGCTGGTGGGGGTTCTCGCCATAGCGAAGCCCGTAGCGCTTCTTCAAGGCAACGGTCATCTCCTCAGGCAGAGCCTCGGCATCCTGCCCCAGATACTGTGAAATGGCGGTATCATAAATAGCTACATGTTGAAAAGCCTTCTGCGCCAGCCTTTTGCGCTCGGCCAGGTCAACACCCCCCTGCCTCAACTTCTCCAAAACCGGCTGATAGTCAGCCGGGTCAACGAGCACGATGACAGCGGGGAAATTCTTGGCTGCCGCCCGAATCATGGTTGGCCCGCCGATATCAATATTCTCCAGTGCCTCATCGAGGTTAACCCCACCCTTGGACACGGTCTGGACAAAGGGGTAGAGATTAACCGCCACCAGGTCAATAGCCGCAATATTATTTTTGACCAGTTCTTCCATGTGAGCGGGCAGGTCACGTCGGGCCAGAATACCGCCATGAACCGCCGGGTGCAGGGTCTTCACCCGACCATCGAGTATCTCAGGGAAGCCGGTAATCTCGGAGACACTCTTCACCGGCACCTTGGCCTCGGTCAGTGCCTTCTTGGTACCGCCGGTAGAGAATACCTCAAAACCCAGCTGGCTCAAGCTTTGGGCAAAGTCAGCCACACCAGCTTTGTCCGAAACACTGATAATCGCTCTCATAAACACTCCTCCAATTACTTTTCCTAAGGACACTGTTAATGGATAATTACCCTTGCCTCTCCTTCCGGCACCACCTCACCAATAACCTCAGCCCCGGGCAGAGACCGGGTAAGTCGGTCGACATCATCCGGTGAACATATGAGCACCATGCCGATACCCATATTGAACACCCGGTACATCTCATCCCGAGACACGTTACCGCGCTGCTGAATAAGCGAAAAGAGTGGTGGTACAGTCCACGCCCCGCTATTAAAGACTGCGGCCACCCCTGCGGGCAAAACCCGGGGTACGTTACCAACCAAGCCACCACCGGTGATGTGTGCCATACCCTTAATGAATGGGAGAAGCGGCTTCAGCTCGTTATAGTAGCAGCGGTGCGGCTCAAGGAGTGCCTCACCCAGGGTCCGACCCAGCTCGGGGTAGCGCTTTTCCAGCTCGTCAACGCCAAAAATCTGGCGCGCTAGAGAATAACCGTTGGTGTGCAGCCCGCTGGAAGGTAAGCCGATAACAGCGTCACCAGCCGTAATCGTGCTGCCCGTGATAATCTTCTCCTTCTCCACCACCCCGATGACGAAGCCGACCAGGTCATAGTCCTCACCGGCATACAGTCCGGGCATCTCCGCCGTCTCACCGCCGATAAGGGCACAGCCCACCTCACGGCAAGCCTGAGCTAAGCCCTGAACGATAGCCTCCACCTGCTCCGGTACCAGCCTGCCCATCGCTATGTAGTCCAGAAAGAAGAGGGGCTCGGCACCACAGGTCAGGATATCATTAACACAGTGATTAACCAGGTCAACACCGATGGTGCTGTGTCGGGCCAGAGCCGAGGCAATCTTCAGTTTGGTGCCCACCCCATCAACGCTAGACACCAGAACCGGCTGCTGATACCCCTTAAACTCAAAGAGACCGCCAAAAAAACCGACATCACCCAAGACCTCAGGACGGAAGGTCAACCGGGCATGCCGGGCAATCAATTCTTTGGCTCTAGCGGCAGCCTCCAGGCTAACGCCAGCCGCAGCATAGGCCTCTTCAATCCGCCCCGTCTCGTGTGGCAAAGAACCTTCCAATCTAAAACACCCGTAAACCACTGGATTTTTGATTACTCATAATAGTACCCACAACCAATAAATGCAATCAAGCATTGCTCAATGATAGGGGCAAAAAATAATTAGGCTTTAGCGCCACGGTGTTGCGGTTTACTATTACCTTATGCCAAAAGGACCTCGATAATCAACTGGCAAAGCGGCCTCCAGTGCCAGCTTGTCCATCTCGAGTTGTACCGGTATCGGGTAGTCGCCAGTAAAGCAAGCCAGGCAGAAAATGTCTCTGGGCAAAGCCACCGCTTTAATAAGACCGTCAACACTAAGATAGCCCAACGTGTCGGCACCGATAAAGTCCCTGATTTCAGGTATAGTTTTGTGGGCCGCGATTAGCTCCTGGCGGGTAGCCATATCTACCCCGAAGAAACAGGGGTAGCGAATAGGCGGAGCACAGATACGCATATGCACCTCTCTGGCCCCGGCCCGCTTCAGCAGCTTGACCACCTGGGGAGTAGTGGTGCCGCGGACAATGCTGTCATCAATCACCACCACCCGCTGGTCTTTCAAGAGCTGAGGCAAAGGGTTAAACTTCAGTTTGACGCCAACGTCCCTGATTCGCTGGTCAGGTTCGATAAAGGTCCGCCCCACATAGCGGTTCTTGAGCAGTCCTTCGCACAGCGATATATTGGAGTAGCTGGAATAACCAATACCAGCGGCTGTGGCTGAATCGGGTACACCCATAACCAGGTCAGCAGCCACCGGGTGTTCCCTTGCCAGTCCCTCACCCATAGCCTGCCGCGCCGGGTAGAGCAGCCGCCCGTTAATCACGCTGTCGGGGCGAGCAAAGTAAATATACTCAAAGATACACAGTGCCTGTCTGTCCGTCTCTTCCCGGTAGCTCTCAATGCCATTTCCAGAGATAGAGATTATCTCACCCGGCTCAACTTCCCTGACAAAGCTGGCCCCGATATGGTCAAGGGCACAGCTCTCTGAGGCAACAACCCAGCCGCCATCAATACTTCCCAGACAGAGTGGGCGCACACCAAGGGGACCACGAACGGCAAACAGGGTGTGGTTAGTCATCATGGTCAGAGAATACGCCCCCTGAAGCCGATGCATGGCATACCTTATTCTGTCCACCCAGCTCTTCTCAGGGGAAGAGAGGATGAGGTGACCAATAACTTCGGTGTCTGTGGAAGTACGGAAGACGGCGCCCTGCTCGCTCAGTTCCTGATAGAGATGCTCGGCATTAACGATGTTGCCGTTGTGGGCTATGCCCAAGGTTTTTGACCCCTGGCCCACTATGATAGGTTGAGCGTTACTTACCCGGCTCGAACCCCTGGTCGAGTAGCGGTTGTGGCCGATGGCGATGTCCCCTCTCAACTGCCCTAGGGATTCCTCGCTGAATACCTGGGATACCAGCCCCATCCGGGCATAGACCTGGAGCTTCTTGCCGTCAGTGGTAGCAATACCGGCACTTTCTTGACCGCGATGTTGTAGAGCAAATAAACCGAAGAAGGTCAGTCGGGCGACATCCTCACCGGGAGCGTAAACCCCAAAAACACCGCAAGACTCGTGCAATTTCAGCTGCCCCTCAATTCAATTATAGACTTTTTCTGAAGCTGGGTCAATCTATCTTGGCCTGGGATTTCAGCCGGTTGATAACGACACTCATTGCCCCCTCATTCCGCCGCAGCCTGTGTCCAGCGCCATCAATGATGGCTAACTCCTTGGGCTGCCCTGACCTCTCATATAGCCTGTGGGCGTGAGTCACCTCCACCACCTCATCCTGGCTACCATGCACCAACAGTAAAGGGACGGGAGCGATTCCAGCAACGTGGTTGATAGGGCTGACTACCCTGAAACCACCAAGCCACTCCTCGATAGAACGCGGGAAACCCTTATCCCTGATGATGCCGATACTACGGAAGTGCTCCACAACAGCCTGCCGGTCATCGGCCTCAGCAATGTGGGCAAACTCGGCCGGGCAGGCACAGGCTACAAC
>CAZMZA010000031.1:0-14534 GCA_964570635.1 uncultured Dehalococcoidales bacterium | reverse complement strand
GGGATGCTCACGTTGGCTTGCAAGCCCGTCTGATGTCAAAAGCACTCAGGAAGCTTACTGCGGCTATCGGGCGGTCAGGGACAGCGGTAATATTCGTCAATCAGCTTAGGGAAAAGGTCGGCATTATCTTTGGTAATCCTGAGGTGACGCCGGGCGGCAGAGCCTTGAAATTTTATAGCTCAATAAGGATTGACCTAAGGCGGATTGACGCTATCAAGGAAGGAAACCAGGTAATAGGCAGCCATATTAGAGCTAAGGTAGTCAAGAATAAGGTTGCCCCCCCGTTTCGGGCGGCTGAGTTTGATATCATGTTTGACCACGGCATAAGCCGGGAGGGTAATCTTATTGACCTAGGCATAGAGCTGGGGCTGATAAAGAAGGCTGGCGCCTTTTTCTCCTATGGTGACATTCGTCTGGGGCAGGGTAGGGAGAATGCTAAGCAATACCTGAACCAAAATCCCGAGCTTGCCCAGGAGATTGAGCGGGAGATAAGAGCCTCAGCCGTTACTACCCATGGTGTGTTAGTCGGTGATTGATATCACCGTAAGCTGACAGGTTAATAGAAAACCAACTGTAGGTAAGGCTGAGGCACGGGTCTCAGCCTTATGTCTTTAACGGGGGATGATGACACAGATTACTGCCATCCGTGCCGGTAGAGGTCGGCAGCAACGGGTAAACGTATTCTTAGACGGCAAGTTTACTCTTAGCCTGGAAGCTGAGGTAGCCGCCAAGGAAGGCTTGCAGGTCGGACAGGAACTGTCCAGTAGCCAGGTCGAGGCACTGGCTAGGTCTGACCATTTTCAGCGCTGCCTTAACGCTGCGGTACACTACCTTGGCTACCGACCTCGGAGTGAGTATGAGATAAGGGAACGACTGCGGCGGCGTGGCTTTGATGTCGATAGTTTAGAGGCGGTGATGGTCAGGTTAAGAGAGCAGGGACTCGTGGACGATATGGCGTTTGCTCAGTTCTGGAGAGACAACCGCGAATCGTTTAGTCCACGCAGTCGTTGGCTGACCAGGCTGGAGCTCGGGCGAAAGGGTGTAGCTGCTGACATCATAGACCAAGTATTGGGTGAAGTTGATGATGCTGATGGTGCGTATCGCGCTGCCTTGAGTAAGGCTCGCAGCCTGCCTCTGTCTGACTATCAGGGCTTTCGTCGCCGATTGGGTGAGTACCTCAGGCGGCGTGGCTTTGGTTACGAAGTGATAAAGCGTAGTGTGGAGCGGTTATGGCAGGAGCTGGGGAGTAGCTCCAGGTAGTACTCTGGCTGGCGTTGAAGCTGGCCGGTGAGTAGGATTAGCTATCTCCGGTCTACCACCGGCGAATAGAAGCTAGAAACAGGGGGGAGAAAATGGTAGTAGATATAATAACAATATTCTTTAGTTTTGTCATAGGTGTTACCTTTGGCGGCATGGCGGTTTTCCTTTCCCGAAGGATAATGTTTGACCGACAGATGCGTATTGCCGAGAAAAAGGCAGATAGAATGATAGCTGACGCTAGAACCGAGTCAAGGACTGCGCTCGATGAGGCCAAGCAGGAGGCGGAGAAGCTCAGGTCAGCCGCTGAGGCGGAATATCGTGATCGGCGTGCTGAACTGCAGCGCGAGGAGAGCCGTATGGCTCAGAAAACGGAGACCTTGGAGCGAAAACTAGACAGTGTGGAGGGTCGTGAGCGCAATCTGGCCGGCAAGGAGAAGGAAATAGAGACTATTCGTAATCAGATGGGGGAGCTTAAAGAGAGGCGGTTGAAGCAGCTGGAGCTTATTTCAAATATGTCCAGCGAGGAGGCAAGGCAGGCGCTACTTGAGGCGATGGAGACTGAGATGCGCGAGGAGACCTCCCGTCGCCTTCGGGAGTGGGAAGCTCAGTTGAAAGAGGAAGCGGATAAGAAGGCTCAGGAAATATTGTCCCAGGCTGCCCAGCGGTCTGCCTCTGAGGTTGTATCCGAGACTACAGTGGCTGTGGTTCCTCTGCCCAGTGATGAGATGAAGGGTCGGCTTATTGGGCGGGAGGGGCGCAACATCCGGGCTCTGGAGCAGGTGACCGGTGTCGACCTGATTATTGACGATACGCCCGAGGCAGTAACCGTGTCCAGCTTTGACCCGGTGCGGCGAGAAATAGCTCGTCTGGCTCTGACCAAGCTTATCGTGGACGGTCGTATCCACCCGGCTCGCATTGAGGAGGTGGTGGCCAAGGCCAAGGAGGAAGTAGAGGCGGCCATCTACAGTGCCGGGGAACAGGCAGCCTACCAGGTGGGCGTGCACGGATTGCGACCAGAGTTAATCAGGTTACTTGGCCGTCTTAAGTATCGCACTAGCTATGGGCAGAACGTCTTGACCCATAGTATTGAGGTTGCCTATCTAGCCGGCATGATAGCCGCCGAGATAGGTGCTGAGATCAACACCGCCAAAAAGGCCGGACTCCTCCATGACATTGGTAAGGCGGTAGACCGTGAAGTCGAGGGCAGTCACGCTGCTATCGGGGCTGACCTGGCTAAGCAATGGGATAGGTCGCCCGAGGTAGCCCAGGCCATAGCCGAGCACCACGGTGAGGCTGGCACTACCAGTGTATTGGGCTTCATTACTGCTGCGGCTGACGCTATCAGCGGGGCCAGGCCAGGAGCCAGGCGTGAATCGCTGGAGAGCTATCTGAAGCGGCTGAGTGCCCTGGAGGATATAGCCGATGGCTTCAAGGGGGTGGAGAAGTCCTATGCCATTCAGGCCGGGCGGGAAATCCGCATCCTGGTCAAGCCGGAAGAGATTGATGATTTAGGGGCAATGAGGCTCGCCCGTGACATTGTTAAGAAGATAGAGGAAAGCCTGGATTATCCGGGCCAAATAAAAGTCACCGTGCTCAGGGAGACAAGAGCTGTAGATTATGCCAAGTAGGATAACCCCGTGTTAGTATTAGCCATTGGTGATATAGTTGGCCGGTCTGGTAGGCGGGCAGTTCAGAGGCTCTTACCTGACCTGCGGCAAGAGTACGGCGTGGGGCTGGTTGTTGCCAACGCTGAGAATGCTGCTGGCGGTTTTGGTGTAACTCCAGAGACGGCCAGGGAGCTGCTAAGTGCCGGCGTTGACGTCATTACCACGGGCAACCATATATGGGCTCAGAAGGAGATTGTGCCCTACCTGGACGGTGATATACCTATACTGCGTCCGTTGAACTATCCTCCGGGAGTACCCGGGAGGGGCTACATAGTTAACAGCCAGTCTGTGGTAGTTAACTTGGTGGGACGAACGTTCATCGGTGATTTTGATTGCCCGTTTCGAGCTATGGATAGGTTGCTGGCTGAGCTTGGGGATAAGCCGCCGGTCATTATCGTTGATTTCCATGCTGAGGCGACATCTGAGAAGATGGCAATGGGCCGTTACCTGGATGGGCGGGTCAGCGCCGTGCTTGGTACCCACACCCATGTGGGCACCATTGACGCCCAGGTATTTCCCGGGGGTACCGCCTATGTTACCGATATCGGCATGACCGGTCCTATGGATTCGGTAATCGGTGATGATACCGAGGCGGTAATTCGGCGCTTTCTGACCACCATGCCCCACCGCCTGTCGGTAGGTAAGGGCAAGACAATGTTTAATGCGGTTCTAATCAGGGTGGCCGATGATAGTGGCCGGGCAATAAGCATAGACCGAATCTACCGGGAAGTAGAATAGTGTCAAAGGTAGACCTGCACATACACAGCACTGCCTCCGATGGTCGGTTCAGCCCGGCCGATATTGTGCATAAGGCGGCAGAGCTAGGTTTAACCATCATTTCTATCACTGACCATGATACTGTGGACGGTATTGCTTCGGCCCTGGTGGCTGCCAAAGCCTTTCCTCAGTTAAAGGTCATTCCCGGCGTTGAAATCAGCACTGATGCCTCCGGTGGCGAAGTTCATGTTCTGGGCTACTTTCTGGATTATGATGACCCCGGTCTTAAGTCCGCTCTCGACATCTCACGTAGCTCCCGTAAGCTACGGGCACAGAGGATGACCGCCCGACTGGGCGATTTGGGTATCCATATTGAGTGGCAGCGCGTCCAGGAGATAGCCGGTGGCGGTGCCATCGGGCGTCCTCACATCGCTCAGGCTATGTTGGAAAAGGGCTATATTGCCTCGCTTCAGGAGGCTTTTGCTAATTATATAGGACGGGGTGCACCTGCCTATGTAGAACGGGAAAAGGTGACCCCGGCACAGGCGGTAGAACTGGTGTTGCGGTCAAAGGGTCTGCCGGTCCTGGCGCACGCACTGACTGCTAGCGACCCGGAAGATACTGTCATTGAGCTGAAGACAGCCGGGCTGGTGGGTCTGGAAGCCTATTACGACGGCTATAGCGCTGACCAAGTCAACCAACTGCTCGGCCTGGCCAGAAGACACGGTCTTATTGTCACTGGTGGTAGCGATTACCATGGTCTGGACGAGGTTACCGAGACGATGATTGGTGGCGCCAATGTACCTCTGGAAGCTGCCCAGCAACTTATGGCTCTGGCGGAACAGCGGGCGCTGAAGATAACCAGCTCGTAGGGGGACTTATGGTGGTCAAGTTTGTGCTGCTGATAGCAGGTAGTTATCTTTTAGGTGCGTTGCCCATTGCCTATTTGGTGGCGAAGCGGTCTCGCGGCGTAGACCTGACGCGGTATGGCAGCGGCGGTGTAGGGGCGACTAATTTGTTGCGGTCAACTTCCAAATGGATTGGTGTGTCTGGAGGTGCTTTTGATTTCGGCAAGGGGATGCTGATGGTGTGGGCGGCTCAAGCGGTGGGGCTGGGTATCACCGAGCAGGTAACAGTGGGTTTAGCGGCGATTATCGGACATAACTGGTCCGTTTTTCTCCGTTTCAGCGGCGGTCGCGGGATTCTGACCGCTCTGGGAGTAGCCTTCATTCTCCCGTCAATAAATGGTCTGGTACCCTGGGAGGCAGTCGCGGGCTTGAGTATTACGGCTATCGTGCTGCTTGTTCTCCGTAACCTGCCGCTGGGGGTAGCCGGCGGGGTTGTGTCCCTGCCTCTGGTCAGTTGGGGGGTAGGTGAGCCACTGCCCCTCAATCTAGGCTTTCTGGCTATATTTCTGATATTGTTTGTCAGGCGGCTGGCGGTACGCCGGGCCGACATTGCTGCCTCGCTCGGTACCGGGGAGCTACTGGTTAACCGTCTGCTTTTTGACCGTGACATAAGGGATAGAGACGCCTGGGTACATCGTTTACCAGAAGAAGCCGGCCCATCTGAGCAGCAGGAAGAGCGGGAGGAAGGTTGACTACGGTAAGATGAATTGTACCTATCATCCCGAGGTTGAAACCAGTCTGAGGTGTGGTAAGTGTGGTCGGCCAATATGTCCCAGATGCATGGTTCAGACTCCGGTGGGGGCCAGGTGCCCGGATTGTGCCCGGCTCTATAAATTGCCTACCTACAGCGTTTCCACACAGTACTACCTTAGGGCTGCCGGAACGGGGCTGGGCATGGCTTTGGTCTGTGGTCTTATCTGGGGGGTGATAGCCGCTCAGGTGCCTTTCTTTTACCTCAATTTCCTGCTGGCTCCGGCTGTTGGTTACGGTATCGGGGAGGTCGTTAGCCTTGTGGTTAACCGTAAGCGTGGCACCGGGCTGGCGGTTGTGGCTGGCATCGCCCTGGTCATAAGCTATCTCGTGGCTGTCCTTATCGGTCTGTTTCTCCCGTGGGGGGTTCATTTCGGGTTTTTTGACTTGCTCGCCCTGGCTCTGGGCATTTTTGTGGCGGTCAACCGTTTGCGCTAGAGCTACCGGCGACACAGTTACAGCCCCGTTGGATACCAGCTTCTCACTCTGCGTTGACGGTAGCCGCCCAAATCCAGTAAACTGGCATTGCTAGTAAGCCAAAAGGAGGGAAATAGTGAGGAAAGTAGCCGTAGTTGGTGTTGGCGAGACGAAATTCAGTGGTGCCCAGGAGAAGACAGAAGTAGAGCTATTTGCTGAAGCGGCTATGGATGCCATTAATGGCTCAAGCCTGAAGCCCAGGGATATCCAGGCTCTGTTTGTGGGGAATGTGCTGGGTGATTTCTCTGAAGGGCAGGGTATGGTACAGAGCTTTGCTGCTGAGAATATCGGTGCCTTTAACGTGCCCGCCTCCAGATTTGAAGGAGCCTGCGCCTCAGCCAGTATGGCAATAAGGGACGCCTTTATGTGGGTCGCTTCGGGTTTTTATGACATGGTACTGGCTGGTGGTGTGGAAAGGGCGGCCTCAATGGGCACGCCGCTGGCCACCCGAACCTTTGCCATGTTCAGTGATAGTCGCTATGAATACCCCTGCGGCATTACCTTTCCGGCCGTCTTTGCCATGCTGGCACACCTCTATGCCAAGCAGTATGGCATACCGCTAGCCAAGCTCAAGGAGCAGATGGCTATCACTTCGGTGCAGGCGTACAAATACGGTATGCTTAACCCCAAAGCACACCTGCAAAAAGAAGTAACCGTAGACATGGTGCTGAAAGGCTTTACGGTGTGTTCACCACTCCAGCTGCATGATTGCTGTCCCTTCTCTGACGGTGCTGCCGCCGTGGTTCTGGCCTCGGAGGAAGTAGCTAGGAAACTGACGGACAGGCCAGTCCATATAATTGGCGTGGGTCAGGCTTCATCCGGCCCGCTGTCCAACCAGAACGAGTACCTGCCTCGGCTTAAAGCCAGGGAACTATCGGCCAAGCAGGCTTACGATATGGCTGGTGTCAAGCCCGAGGATGTGGACATAGCCGAAATTCACGACTGCTTCAGTATTGCCAATCTCATTGCTGCCGAGGGTCTCGGCTTCTTTGAGTTTGGCAAGGCAGGCGAAGCCTGGGAGAAGGGGGAGGCTGATATCGGGGGCAAAGTGGCGATAAACCTCTCTGGTGGGCTGAAGTCCAAAGGCCATCCTATTGGTGCCACTGGTGCCGGCCAGGTGTATGAGATAGTAAAACAGTTGAGGGGTGAGGCGGAGCCTGGGAGGCAGGCACATAACCCCAAGATAGGGCTGACTGACACGCTGGGCGGTGATGGTGGCACACTGTGTACCCTGATTCTCGAGCGGGGCTGGTAGGATAAGCAACTTAGTCTGAGGAGGCTAGTAGTGGAGTATAAACTCACTTTCAAGGAATATAATGAGGCGCTCAAGAAAGATAAGCTGTTGGGGTTGAAGTGTAAGGAGTGCGGCACGGTTAACGTACCGCCAAAGATGGTCTGCGGGAAGTGCACCGGCCCGGATATGGAAATTGTGGAGCTGGGTGGTAGAGGCACCATCCAGACCTTTACTACTGTCTATGTGGCGGCAGAAGGGCGTGAGGCTGAGGCGCCTTATACTATAGTAATGGTTGAGCTTGACGAAGGTCCCTGGATAATGGGTAACCTGATCGATATTGACCCCAGAAGAGCGACTATGGAGCTAATCGGGAAGAGGGTGGAGATGGGGCATAAGGTGTTCCCCGGTGACAAGTATTCCGCCGGCGAGGTAGCCAGACCTCTGTTCAGCTTCGAAAGCTGAGGCCCCGCTAGCCGTTGCTGGTTAGAAGTCTATCCCACGGCGGGCTTTCACCCCCGTGTCATACGGGTGCTTGATTTTTACCATTTCGGTAACAAGGTCGGCGGCCTCAATGATTCTGGGGTCAGCATACCTCCCGGTAAGTATAAGCTCTAAATTCTTCGGCTTATTCTTGATTAACTGCAATACGTCGCTTATCTCCAGGAGCTTCCAGTCAACGGCCACGTTTATCTCGTCCAGTATCACCATGTCATAGTTACCGCTGTTTATGACCTCACGAGCTTTGTTCAGAGCTTTTCTGGCCTCTTCTATTTCCTCCGGCTTAAGGTTGGCTTTGTCAACAAAGTGTTCCTGGCCGAAGGCACTGAAGCTGATATTAGGTAAAAGGGGTAGAATCTCTCGTTCACTATAGTGGTACTCACCCTTCATGAAGAAGACGATGTGGACTCGTAAGTTATTCCCCAGGGCCCGTAACGCCAGGCCCAGCGCGGCTGTGGTCTTACCTTTACCATCGCCGGTAAAGATTTCTACCAGTCCGCGGGCGAACGGTGGTGATGAAGACGTTGGTGAGTCCTGACTGTTGGTCATAGCTTATACTGTAGCCTGCTTTATACTCCGGTTGATAATCTCCTGAGCTGCGGAATTAGGACTGGTCTTTCTCCGCACCAGGTCGTCTATCAGTGTTTCCACGTAATCCTTGCCCATTTCAGCACCAATATGGTCAATAATACTGGTTTCGATAGCCTCCATCAGTTCCAGTCTGGCTCTTTCCCGGCGGCGCTTTTCCAGGTCTCCGCTGGAGGTGAGAAATTGTCTGTGCCTGAGGATTTCCTCCAGTAATTCATCGATGCCCTTATTATTAATGGCTTCGGCCAGGGCTATGGCTGGCTTCCAGTCGCTGGGCAGGTAGTTTTTCATCTCGAGCATGGCTTGTAGCTCGATTTTGAGCTGATACGCGCCTTCCTGGTCGGCCTTGTTTATGACAAAAATGTCGGCGGCTTCCAGGATGCCGGCCTTCATCATTTGAATGGCATCTCCCATCCCTGGCGACATGACAAAAACACAGGTGTCGGCAAGCCTGGTAATATCTATTTCCGCCTGTCCCACGCCTACCGTCTCGACCAGAACGATGTCCTTGCTCATGGCGTCCATTATATGCACCGTACTTGTAGCTGCCTTTGACAGTCCCCCGCTGCATCCCCTTGTCGCCAGACTCCTGATGAAGACACCTTGGTCGGTGCTGTGCTTTTGCATTCTTACCCTATCCCCGAGGAGCGCCCCCCCGGTGAAAGGGCTGCTGGGGTCAATGGCAACCACGCCCACTGTCATATTCCTCTGTCTCAGGGTGCTTATTACCGCATCAACCAGTGTGCTCTTACCCACACCGGGGGCACCGGTTATGCCGAGGACGTGCGCTCGTCCGGTGTGAGGATAGAGGCTGTTCAGTGCTTCAGCCGCGCTTGGGACCCCATTCTCAACAGCTCTCATCAGTCGGGCTGCCGCTCGAACATCACCTTGCAGTACTTTATGAGCTAGTTCCATGGTCACTGGCTACCGCCTAATTACGCTATCGTATTTTCTCTTTCAGTCGCTGTAGTATTATTGGCATTGCCTCTCCCGCCTTGGCAGTAATCAGAACAGCGGCTTGCGGGTCCATAGGTGTTTGGCTGAGGTTAATAATAACCAGCTTGGCTCCCGCGTTAACGGCATAGGCCGGCATGTAGGCAGCGGGATAGACAACGAGGGTTGAGCCAACCACAATAAACAGGTCAGATTGCTGCGAGCGTCTGGTTGCCTCATCCAGTGTATCTATTGGTAATTGTTCGCCAAAGAAAACAACCTCCGGTTTGAGGAGACCGTGGCACACCTCACAGTCTGGGACCTCTTCGCCGGCGTCAAGTCTGGGCTTAATCTGCTCAATACGATAGCGCCGGCCACAGTCCAGGCATTTTATCCACGTGTTGTTGCCGTGGAGTTCAAGCACCGCTTCGTCAGGAACGCCTGCCTTTTGGTGGAGGTAGTCCACGTTCTGAGTGATGACGCAGTCCAGCTTACCCATTTGGTAAAGCTCGGCAATGGCATAGTGGGCGGGGTTGGGTTCAGCCCCGGTCATTACCCCCTCCCGATGCAACAGCCACATCTTTTTCCTGCCTTCAGGGTCGGTCAGGAACTTCTGGTAGGTGAAGTCGCGCGGGTCGAACCTCTCCCAAATGCCGCCGGGGCTTCTGAAATCAGGAATCCCCGATTCGGTGCTGACGCCAGCACCGGTGAAGACCACCGCCTTCTTGGCGTTAGTAATCATATCAGCTACCTGGCTAGCCAGAGTATCTAATTCTTGCTCTCCCATGGTGTTCTCCTCTATCCAGCGTGGGTCACCAAGCCAATGTTAGCTCAGTTTACTACCAGCGTCAAGCAACAGGGGGAGGCTCAGAGGGATGAGGTTACCCCCGCTCTGCTGCAGGATTGGCAGAGGTTGTTGAGGCAGCACTGCTGGCAGGAGGGGCGGTGCCGACAGACGTCTTTGGCCAGGTGAACCAGGAGGGCGTGGTATTCATTGAATAGCCTGACATCACGGGGCAGGTGCTCCGTAAAGAGAGACTGATAGGCGCTGTAGCTGTTACCCGTCGGTGCCAGCCCGATACGGTTGATGATGCGGCGAGTGTAGGCATCAATAACGAAGACCGGCTTGTTGGCAGCATACAGAATTATAGAGTCGGCTGTCTCCTGCCCGATGCCGTGTACAGACAGGAGTTGCTGGCGGAGGTAGTCAATATCGTGCGCAAACAGCTTGCCGAGATTGTCCTCAAAGTGTTTTCCAAGCCAGTGGGCGAAGGACCTGAGCTTCAGCGCTTTGGCATTGTAGTAACCGCAGGGACGAATAAGGTGAGCCAGCTCGGGGAGGGGTAGCTCGCTTAGCCGCCCGGGTGATAGCGTTTTAGCTGCTTTCAGATTGGCTATGGCCTTTTCTACGTTATTCCAGGCGGCTGACTGAGTGAGAATGGCGCCCACTATTACCTCAAACGGCTCTTGTGCCGGCCACCAGTGTTGGGGCCCGTAGCGAGCCATGAGTTTGTCGTAGATGTTGAGCAGTGCTTGCCTTACTGTCTGGTTACCCATGGGGCTGCTCTGGCATCGGCAGGCGAATCATATCCGGGGATGTAGGGTTTGATATCGATGACCGGGGTACCATCAATGGCATCGAGTCCTTCGACCTTTAGTATGTTGTCCCGGCGCTCCAGCAGTTTAACCGTAGCCACACCCACCGAGTTCGGGCGGTGTGGCGACCGGCTGGCAAACAGACCTACCGGGGGGAGTTCCTTTCGGCCCCTGGGGTGGACTTTGGTGGGCACCTGACCGGTGCCGGGAGACCGGTGCATCCAGTAGAGAACTATAATATGGGAGAATTCCTCCAGCCCGTCCAGGGCTTCGCTCAGGCGGCTATCCACCACGATATCGGAAACGACCTTTCCCCATTCCTGGCGTACCGGTTGCTTGAACTCGTTTCTAACTATGCCTATAGCCTTCAGGCTGATGTCGGGCAACTCATCGCTCATTTCGGGTACTCCATGACCATTATAACAGCATTATGGCTGACAAAAGAAGGCGGCTAGCTTAATTTCTGTGTTAGAATAGCGGTGAGGCCGTTTTTATCTTAGGGGCAAATTGTGGAAGAACTGGGTATTTTTGGTCGTGACCTAATTATTGTCCTAGTTATTGCCCTGGCCGGGGGTATGTTTGCTCGCCTGCTGAGGGTGCCCATCATTTTGGGCTACCTGATAGGGGGTATTGCCATCGGTCCCTCCGGTTTTGGTCTGGTTCAAGACATGGCGACGATAGACGGTCTGGCCACCATTGGCGTCATTCTCCTGCTGTTTACCTTGGGTCTTGAGTTTTCCTTCAAGGAAGTCATGCGGATAGGGAAGATTGCCATCCTGGGTGGCATAGCCCAGATACTGCTGACGGCAGCGGTGGGCCTGGCTTTGGGCCGATTGCTGGGGTTTGCCATGCTTCAGGCTGTCTTTTTTGGCTTTCTCATCGCTCTCAGCAGCACCATGATTGTGCTCAAGACGCTTATGGAGCGGGGCGAGCTTGATTCCCGGCACGGTCGCATTATGATTGGCATTCTTCTGGTGCAGGACTTAAGTGTGGTGCCCTTGATGGTGGTAATGCCTGCCATTGGAGGAGGCGGAGGGGGTGGACTATGGCTGGCCCTGGGAATAGCCGCGGCCAAGGCGGTAGTCTTTGTCGGGGTAATGCTGGCGCTGGGTATTTGGGTCTTACCCTGGCTGTTTCGACGGGTGGCAGGGCAGCGCTCCAGGGAGTTGTTCCTGCTCACTGTGGTCACTCTTTGCTTGGCGGCAGCCTTTGGTACCTACTTCTTTGGTCTCTCGGCGGCTTTTGGTGCTTTCGTGGCTGGACTGCTGATTGGCCAGTCTGCCTTCGCCCGCCAGGCGTTTGCTGATATCGTACCCCTGCGTGATACCTTCGTCGCCCTCTTTTTTGTTTCTCTGGGTATGCTCGCCGACCTTCATTTTGTGGTCGACAATGCTGTTGTTATTGCTGTAGCGGTGGTAGTCACGGTGGTGGCTAAGTTTGTCATCTGCTCCCTTATCCCCTGGTTTTTTGGTCATGACCCCAAGACAGCGCTCTTTGTGGGTACGGGGCTAGTACAGATAGGGGAGTTCAGTTTCGTTCTGGCCGGGATGGGCATGGCAGTCGGAGTCATCTCGCCGTACGTGTACTCTCTGACCCTGACCAGTGCTGTCATCACCATGTTGATTACCCCCTTTGCTTTGAGTTTTGTCTCGCTGCTTTACCGGCGGCTTAGCCAGGGGGAGAGATTCGGCAGGTTGGTAATCAGACGCCCTGGTTTAGACTGGCAGGATGAGAGGCTGCAACTTTCAGGCCATGCTGTAATCTGTGGACATGGCCGGGTGGGAAGCACTCTGACCAAGGTTCTGGACCGGCGAAAATTCTCCTACCTGGTTATTGACCTTGACCCTCAGGTCATCTCAAGGCTGCACGCTCAGGGGGTCCCCTGCATCTACGGAGACGCCAGCAATCCCGAAATACTGGCCCATGCTCAGCTGGACCGGGCCCGTGTCCTTATCTGTACCTTCTCTGATTTTATTACCACGGAATTAACCACCAGAAACGCCCTGAGAGCCAATTCCAGGTTAGATATAGTGGCCCGGGTTCACCGGGATGCCGATGCCGAGTCGCTGAAGGGTATCGGTGTCTCAGAATTAGTCCGTCCTGAGTTTGAAGCCAGCCTGGAGATAACTCGCCACACTCTGCACAGATTTGGCTTGACCGCTGTTGAGATTCAACATATCGTCAGCGGTCTCAGGGAAGGGGAGCTGAGCTGACGGTGGTAGTGGCAGTATAAATTGTGGTTGCGCTTATGGTATACTAAGCCCACATTAGGTTAAAGGGGTGGTGGACTTAAAAGTGGGCAAAACGAGAGTGGGCATTATCAATGTTACCGGGTATGTTGGTATGGACCTGGCACGGCTGCTTTACCGGCACCCGGAGGTGGAGCTGGTTTCGGTTACCGGGCGGAGTGCTGCCGGTGAGGCTTTGGCCAGGGTTGCCCCCCACCTGTCGCAGATAGGGCTGGCTGTTGAAGCCGAGGTCGGCACGGTTGACCTAGCCTTTTCCGCTATGCCGCATGGGGAGAGTGCTAAAGAGGTCGTAGCCTTGCTTGACCGTGGCGTTAAGGTGGTAGATATCAGCGCTGATTTCAGGCTGAAGGAAGCCGCGGACTACGTGCGCTGGTATGATTTTACTCATCCCGCCCCGGAGCTACTCAAACAGGCGGTATATGGGTTGCCGGAGCTAAATCGGGCTGAAATTGCCTCAGCCCGGCTGGTGGCTAATCCTGGTTGCTACCCTACCGGGGCTATTCTGGCTTTGGCTCCAGCGATAAAAGAAGGCGTGATTGAGCCTGATATTGTCGTTGATAGCAAGTCTGGTGTCTCCGGAGCTGGCCGGACCCTCAGCCTGCAAACTCACTACTCGGAGGTCAATGAAGACGTTACTGCCTATGCCCTGGACGGGCACAGGCACTTGCCTGAGATTATTCAGGAGTTGGGGCTGCTTTGCCCGAATCAGTCAATCTCGGTGACCTTTGTCCCCCATCTGGTACCGATGACCCGGGGCATACTGAGCACCTGTTATGCCCCTCTGGTCGCGGGCAAGGTGGCGGCTGACAAAAAGGGGGAGGGGGAGCTAAGAAAGCTTTATCTGGACTTTTTCAGGGATGAGCCGTTTGTGACGGTAGTAGAGCAGCCTCCTCACACCAAGCACACCTTGGGAAACAACCTTTGCCTGGTATACCCCACTATTGACCAAAGAACCGGCCGGTTCATTGTTATTAGTTGCCTGGACAATCTGGTCAAGGGGGCGGCGGGGCAGGCTGTCCAGAACATGAACCTGATGCTGGGCTTGCCTGAGACTACGGGACTTGAGGCGCTGGCTATTTATCCCTAAGCTCTGGTATGGCTGGTGGTACTCTTCACCATAAGGGGGTGAAGCTGGTAATGACGGTCAAGTACACTCATCTCGAATTGAACGAGAATGTGAACTGCATGGCTGGCTATTACACGCCGCAGAAAGAAGTAAGGTTGAAGCATAACGGCCGGGAAGTTTTATATGTGGTCGGGCGGGCGGTTATAGAGTCTTCCTGCTGCGGTGTTGGTAACTGGGGGTATGCCCTAGTGCCTGGCTACATAGTTAGCTGGCAGTCCGAGAGGAATGACGCTGGCTTACCAGTATCGGAAGTAGAACCAGTTTCAGATGAGGCGGTCAGGGATAGCATAAGAAAGATTATCAAGGAAACAGAGGGCATCTCGCAGACTGATTTCTGGTAGGCTTACCCGCGGGTATAGGATGGGAAGAGTAACCGCCGATACTGGCCTACAGGTCAACCCCAACGGTTTTCGCTCTGTTGACTACGTCAAGATTGCCATCTTTGGCTTTGCTCTATCCGCCCTTTGGGGCAGCCTGCATACCATTATCATTCAGGTGCGGCTGCTGGACTTTGTTGCCGAGTCGCAGAAG
>CAZMZA010000030.1:0-14576 GCA_964570635.1 uncultured Dehalococcoidales bacterium | reverse complement strand
CGCCTACCTCATGTTCGTGGCACCCTGGGAGCAGGGCGGCGAGTGGAATGACAGCGGCATCAGCGGTGTAAGCCGCTGGCTTAACCGGGTGTGGAATCTGGTACTGGAGCCGTATACCATGAGGGCGGGGTCTGAAGCTGGCTCTGATGGCAGCGCAGCTAAAGACTTGCAGCGTATCACTCACCAGACCGTGAGGAAGGTAACCGAAGACCTGGAGAGATTGCGGTTCAATGTTATGATAGCGGCGCTCATGGAGTTGACCAACTACCTGGCTAGGGTTAAGGAGGCGGGGGCGGTTAAGGATGCAGACTGGAGAAAGTCAATAGATACCCTGCTCCTGCTCATGGCGCCTACCGCTCCGCACCTGGCTGAAGAATTATGGCAAAGGGCAGGGCACGACTATAGCATTCATAACCAAAGCTGGCCGCAGTGGGATGAAGAGCTGGCGAAGGATGAGGAAATCACCCTGGTGGTTCAGGTCAACGGTAAGCTGCGTGACCGGATTACCGTTTCATCGTCAATCACCGAGGCTGAGACAAAACAGCTGGCTCTGGAAAGTGAAAGGGTTAAGCCGCATATTGAGGGTAAGGAGGTCAGCCAGATAATCGTCGTTCCCCGTCGGCTGGTTAACCTGGTAGTCCGTTGAGGGTGGTGCAGATGAAGATATCATTTATTGGTGGGGGGAATATGGGCGAGGCAATGCTGTCAGCCATCTTGGCCGAGAAGCTGGCTGCGCCTGAGGATATCTCTGTCAGTGATGTCAAAGAGTCTAGGCGCCAGCATCTTGAGCATAGCTACGGCGTGGCCGTTACCGGTAGCAATCGGCTGGCGGCAGAAGCGGGTGACATAGTGGTTCTAGCCATAAAGCCGCAGGATTTGGCCGGGGTAATGTCTGAGCTGAGCGGTCAGATCAAACCGTCCCAGCTCGTGCTGTCCATTATCGCTGGGGCAAGGATTAAGACCCTGTGTCAGGGACTGAACCACGGCCCGGTCGTTCGAGTGATGCCCAATACACCGGCCCAGGTTGGTCGGGGCATGAGTGTGTGGGCGGCTACTGCTGAGGTAAGCGAGGAGCAGAGGAGCTGGGCCGGCTCCATTCTGGGAGCTATGGGTAAGGAGATTTATGTCGATGATGAGCGCTACATTGATGCGGCGACGGCGGTAAGTGGCAGCGGGCCCGCCTACGTTTTTCTCTTTGTGGAGTCTCTGATAGACGCCGCAGTTCATATCGGGCTACCTCGTGATATGGCACAGGAGTTAGTGCTGCAGACATTGCTGGGCTCGGCTCATTTTATGGAGCAGTCGGACAAATCGCCTGCTGAGTTGCGAAAGATGGTTACCTCCCCGGGCGGCACCACCGCCGAGGCTTTACTCCAGTTGGAGAAGGGAAACTTCTTGGAACTGGTCAGGCAGGCCGTGAGCGCTGCCTATAATAGAGCCAAGCAGCTAGGGGAGTAGGCGGCCTAGATTTCACCCTCCTGGTAGCCGTCGTACTACTGCAGTCATTACCAACTTATTACCTTAACGTGCTCAGCTACCGCCGTAGTTCTCAGAGGCGCTATAAAATTCAATATTTTCAGTCTTGACAAAATATACTGTATATATTATAATATCGAAATGAATCAAAAACTTATCTTCAGGGGGCGCGAGATGAACGAGACGCGTCAGGTTGAAGAGAGGCACTTTGTTGAAGAGTTCGGCATCCTCTTTGAGCAGGCCGGCCTGCCTCGAATGGCGGGACGCATCCTGGGTCGGCTTCTAATCTCCGACCCACCTCATCAGTCTACAGACGAACTGGCGGAAGCCCTGCTGGCCAGCAAGGGCTCAATCAGTACCATGACCCGTTACCTCATCCAGGCTGGCCTGATTGAGCGGCTCGGTCTGCCGGGTGTACGGCACGACTACTTCCGCCTCAGGCCGGGTGCCTTGAACCACTTGATGAAGCAAAGAGCGGACCAGATTACGGAGTTTCGGCGACTCGTTGAGCGTGCGCTGGGACTACTGGATGACAAGCCTTCGCTGACCCGACAGTGGTTGGAGGAGGCGCGTGACGTGTATGCCTTTTTTGAACGGGAATTCGCGGTCTTGGCTAAGCGCTGGGAGCAGGAACGAGAGAAACGCCAGCCGTAATTCGGGGGAAGGAAAGCTAACTGCGATGCCCACCGCTGAATGTGGTAGTCGAAAGGTAAAAGTAAGCCTATGGAGACTCTTGGGAGGAAGTCAATGAAAAAGAAGATTACGTCGGGTTTAATTCTAGCCCTGGCTTGTCTGACTCTGGTCGGCCTTGCGGCTTGCGGCCGAGGTGCCGAAACCGAGCAGCAAGTAGTTAAGGTAATCAGGGGCGACATAATGGTAAGCGTGTCTGCTGATGGCAACCTGTCCTTACTCCAGCACCAGAAGTTGACCTTCGGCACCAGTGGCACAATAGCTGAAATAAGTGTGAAGGAGGGCGACCAGGTGACTGAGGGACAGGTGCTGGCCAGACTTGATACTACCTCCCTGGAGCTAGCGGTGAAGGCAGCGGAACTTGCGGTTAGCAAGGCTGAGATTGACCTGGAGGTGGCCACCAATAGCTTCAACCAGCTCACCGCTCCCTATCCATATGTTACTTTTAGGTTTGTTATCCCGGAGTCTGTGGATGCTGTTCGTATTGCCCAGCTACAGATAAAAGAGGCTCAGGAGGAATTACGGAAAGGACTGGCAGGGGAGCCATACTCTATAGCCGAGGTAAAAGAGAAACTGAGGAAAGCTCAAGAGGTCCTGACCGATGCTGAAGCCAAGCTGGCGAGGGGGAGTGGTGCCGGGGTTCATCCAAGGAGTGTGGATTATTGGACGCTAAGAGCCGCCCAGCTGACAATGGAGAAAGCTCAGGTGACTCTGGATGACGCAAATAATGACTTAGATGAAGCCAGGGACCAGTTGAAGAAGGCAGTAATAACAGCCCCCTTTGACGGCGTTGCCGCTGGGGTGGAGGCTAAGGAAGGGGACATGTTGTCCTCGGTGACCTATGCTACCGAGACCATTATTGAATTGGTTGACCCGGGCCGTATGGAGCTTAACGCCGAGGTGGACGAGATAGATGTGCCGGACGTAAGTCTGGGACAGAGAGCTATCCTTAGCTTCGATGCCTTACCTGACCTTCAGCTTGTGGGCGAGGTTACCTCTATTGCTTCGCTGTCAACGGAGGAGGCTGGCCTGGTGCTGTATGAGGTCAAAATTACCTTTGATGTCCCGGACGGTTCTGGGCTTAGGTCTGGTATGACAGCTGGAGCTGACATCATCAGCGATGAACGCAGTGACGTGCTGGTGGTGCCTACTCGGGTTATAGGTCAGGATAGCTCAGGCAATTCGGTGGTGAAGGTTGTAGTCGATGGGCAGATTCAGGAAAGGGTAGTGGTTATCGGGATAAGCGATGGTTTTCGGACTGAGGTCTTGGAGGGGCTTACTGAGGGTGAGATGGTGCTGACCGAGACCGGGGCCGGGTAGGAACCATCCGGTTCTTTTTTGGCGGATAAATCTTAACGGGTAAGGGCGTATGATTGAACTGGAGAATATTACAAAGGTTTATCGGATGGGGAAGGTGGACGTCAATGCCCTCAGGGGTGTAAGCCTTTCCATTGAGAAAGGGGAAATAGTCTCTATTATCGGTGCTTCTGGTTCGGGCAAGTCCACTTTGCTGAACGTCATCGGCTTTCTGGACAGACCTACCTCCGGTAGATATCTTTTTGACGGGGCTGATGTCAGCCAGCTTAGCGACAATAAGCTGGCTGAGATGAGAAACAAGCAGTTTGGTTTCGTCTTTCAGGAATATAATCTCCTGTCTCGTGCCAGTGCCCTGCGAAACGTGGAGCTGCCTTTGGTCTACGGTGGCGGTCGTCACCGGCACCAACTGGCTATGGAGGCGCTGGAGCGGGTAGGCTTAGGTGACCGGGCCAGTCACAAACCCACCGAGCTATCGGGTGGTGAGCAGCAGCGGGTAGCTATCGCCCGGGCGCTGGTCAACAATCCGGCGGTGATTCTGGCTGATGAGCCCACCGGTAATCTCGACAGCGTTGCCACGGCTGACATTATATCTATCTTTCGTGGGCTTAACCGGGATGGTATCACGGTGGTCATAGTCACCCACGAGGCAGATGTGGCTGCTCAAACCAAGCGCGTAATCAAGGTTATCGACGGGAGGGTTGTCAGCCAGTGAAGATTCTGAGCTTTGCCGCTATTGCTATCAGGTCGCTGCACGCTAATAAGTTGCGTTCGTTCCTAACCATGCTCGGCATCATAATCGGGGTCTGGGCTGTTATCACCCTGATGTCGGTGGGGAGAGGGGCTCAGGCTAGCATTACCTCCACCTTTGAAGAACTGGGCACCAATCTGATTTACGTAACATCTCAGACACCTGGCGTAGAGGGAATAATGGCCTTGCAGTCTGCTACTCCCAGCCTTACTCTGGAGGATGCTGAGGCGATAGCTAACCGCATCCCCTCAGTGATTGAGGTAAATCCGGTAAACGAGAGCTACATTGAGGTGACCAGGGGTGACGAGAGCACTGTTGCCGTAATTGAGGGCACCACCCCCGAATTTGAGCAGGTATATAATTATCCCGTGTCTTCAGGGCAGTTTATCTCTGACCGGCATGTAGCCTCAAGGGATACGGTAGTGGTGCTGGGGGATAAGGTGGCCGAAGACCTGTTCGGTGATGATGACCCTGTCGGGCAGACAGTTAAACTCAGCGGGCGCCGGTTTACCGTTATCGGGGTCCTGGAAGCCAAGGGTGGGCAGATGATGGGGGTCAGCATGGATGCGGTGATAGTGGTTCCCATAACCACCTATCAGGCAAGGCTGTTTCCGCGGCAGAGTATCCGGGGCGAGGATGCCGTCCAGTCAATTGGTGTTCAGGTAGCCAGTGCTGAGGTGATAGATGAAGTCAGTGGGGAGATTTCAGACCTTCTGAGAAAGCGCCATCGCATAGACGAGGATGAAAAGGATGATTTTGCTATTATGAGCCAGGAGCAGATACTCGGTATGTTTGAGCAGGTAACCGGAATATTTACCATAGTTCTCGGAGCCATTGCCAGCATCTCGCTGCTGGTTGGCGGCATAGGTATTATGAACATTATGCTGGTCTCGGTAACCGAGCGCACCCGGGAGATAGGTATTCGTAAAGCGGTAGGCGCTAAGCGAAGGGACATTCTGGTACAATTCCTGCTGGAAGCGGGCATACTCACTCTGGGCGGCGGTGGCATCGGTATAATTATTGGCTGGTTCTCGTCGTACGCGATTTCGCAGGCAGATTTCGGCGGGCAGACAATTCATTCCGTGGTCTCACCGGATATTGTGATTCTGGCTATCGTGGTATCGGTCTTTATTGGTCTGGCTGCGGGCATATACCCGGCGTGGCGGGCAGCCAGGCTTAACCCTATTGACGCCTTGCACTACGGATGACATAATACGGGTTAAAGAGCTAAACAGATACTATGAATTGGCTTGATATAGTTATTATAGTTGTTCTGGCCGCTTCCACCTTCGGCGGGCTTAGGACCGGTATTATAAAGTCTGTTCTGTCTCTGGCCGGGCTGATAGTGGGCATAGTCCTGGCCGGGCTCTACTATGTGCCCCTTTCCGAGCAGCTGACCTTTATTTCGCAGGCGACTTTGGCTAAGGCGGTTGCCTTTATCATTATACTGGTTGGGGTGGGGATAGTTGCCGCCGTACTGGCCCGGGTGCTGAAGTGGCTGACCTCGTTAACCATGCTGGCCTGGGTCGACCGTCTTGGTGGTGCTTTTTTTGGTTTGCTCGTGGCTGCTTTGTTCTGCAGCCTCGGGCTGGCTTTGTGGGTCAAGTTCCTCGGCATGGCTGACACCATTTTAGCTTCGGGCTTGGCCAGGGTACTGCTGGACCGTTTACCCATGGTGCTGGCACTGCTTCCCGAGGAGTTTGACGCCGTAAGCTCTTTCTTTTATTAATGGTCTCATTGGCAAAAGGAGAGAATTAGATGCTAAAGAGATTATCTTCAGACCCCACTGACCTTATGAATATTGGTGAGGGGACTTTGAGGGGTTTGGTGTTTACCCCGCCTCGTAAGGTTGATAAGCCGACCTACGAGGTAGTCGGACCTGATGAGCGCTATGATACCCGTGACCATATGTGGGCGAGGATGTCAATGCCGGTTGGTAGCCCGGCCTATGAGGACTACTACTCAAGGCATCCCGATAAAAAGGCCATAGACGATGACTTACGGGAGAGAGGCAGAGGCTCAGGCTGGAAGCGCCTGGAAGGTAATCGGGTAGCTGAGGAGATGGCCATATCGGGCTATTATGGGGCTATGGCCATGAGCCGCCCCAGGCTTGTTGAGGCTTTCCTGAAGATAACGATGATACCGGTGGGTATGGTCAAGACGGAAGCAGCGGAGGTAGACCCGGCGAGTATGTCCCGAAAGATTAAGGCGTTTGGTTTGCATCTGGGGGCGGGGAAGGTGGGCATTACCGAGTTGAATCAGAGATGGGTCTATACCCATGAGGCAGTGCCGGCTTACGGCCAGCCAGTCGAGTGTAATTATAAGTATGTAATCTGCATGGCGGTGCCGCAGGACCCGTTCTTGAAGGCGAGCCAGACCGGCCTCGGTCAGGAATGGGAAGTAGGTTGGAAGTATGCCTATGCCTCTTTCATCTCGGTCATAATGGCTAACTTTATCCGGCATTTAGGCTGGCCGGCGAGACCCGCACCCACGTTTAACACGCCGTACATTGTCTGTCCCGTTTTCATTGATGCTGGAATCGGGGAAGATAGCCGGAGCACTCAGGTGGTTACCAAGGAGCTGGGCAATAACTGGCGCCCTGCGGGTGTGCTCACCGATTTACCCCTGGTTCCAGATAAACCGGTGGACTTCGGGCTTCAAGATTTCTGTGATAAGTGCCGGATTTGCGCTGAGAGGTGTCCGGCGGGAGCCATTCCTAAAGGGGGGAGAGGGGTGGTGAGGGGAGTAAGAAAATGGCAACTGGACGCTGAGAAGTGTCTTCGCTACAGTTCAACAATTGGTCGTACCTGCGGCATATGTCAGGTTGTCTGTCCCTGGAATCACTCCAATAACTGGTTTCATAATGGTGTGCGGGAGGTAGCGTCGAAGTTCGCTGGTACCAGGGAACCGATAATCTCGGCTGACCGGTTCTTCTACAAGCATAGGCCAGGGCCAGACCCGAAGTGGATGACCGAGCCCCTCTAGTTTAATGAGGTCGTTTACCCATGGCGCTGGCACTGCTTTGCGATGAGTTTGACCTCGTGCGCCCTTTCTTTTATCAGTGGCCTGTGCTATAATAGCGCCGAAATATCGCTATATTATGTAGGAGGTCAATATAATATGGAAGTCAAGAAGATATGTGCACTGGGGGCGGGGGCGATGGGTAGTCAGATTGCGCAGCTGGCGGCTACGAGCGGGTACGAAGTGTCCATGCTGGATATCGAAGACAGGTTTGTTCAGGCTGGTTTAAATTCCATCAAAAAGACCTTGCAGAGGCATTTCGTAGAGAAGGAAAAGATGACTCAGGACGAAGCGGATGCAGTGATGGGAAAGATAAAGGGCACCACGGATATGAAGGAAGCGGTAAAGGGCGTTCAGCTGGTCATTGAGTCAATCCCCGAGGACCTGGGGTTAAAGCAGCGGACGTTTAAGGAGCTGGATAAAATATGTGCCCCTGAGGCAATACTGGCTTCCAACACGTCCAGCTTCATGGTTTCGCAGATAGGTAGCCTGGTCAAGCGTCAGGATAAGATAATAGGCATGCACTTTTTCAATCCCGTAGCGCGGATGAAACTGATTGAGATAATTCGAGCGGTTAAGACCTCTGATGATACCTTTAACACAGTGAAGGAAGTCGGACTAAGGATGGAGAGGGAGCCAATCGTGGTGCAGGATTCCCCAGCATTTGTGGCTAACAGGATGCTCCACGTTATGCACTGCGAGGCGGTTAAGATGCTCCAGGAGGGCATAGCCACTGCTGAGGATATTGATAAGGCCTGCACGATGGGGCTTGGCCATTCGGCCGGACCTTTCCTATCGGTGGATTTCACCAATGCTATGGGGATTGCGGTTGAGCTTGGTGATTACCTGGGAGAGATGCTGGGCGAAAGATACCGGGTGCCTCCTCTAGTGAGGAAAAAGGCTCTGGCTGGCGAGCTGGGTATGGCCACGGGCAAAGGCTATTTTGACTACACTCAGCAGAAGTAATCAGCAGATTCCATTCCTCAAGAATAGTAAGGTAATACTTAGGCTTTTGGGCTCCCTTAGCGGAGTCCAAAAGCTTTTTATGGCTGCGCTAAGAACGCGTACAATACTAATCAGTCAAATCCCGTGAGTTTGTCAGATAACGGTTAGTTCTTAGGCTGAATAATCAGGTAACTGCTGGTGTCTCACCGGGGTGTGACTTCTGCCACTTTTCCAGTAGTTGCTCCCGGGTTTCCGTATGGTCCGGGTCAGGTATGCAGCAGTCCACCGGGCAAATCTCAACACACTTTGAGGACTCGAAAGCGCCAACACACTCGGTGCACTTACTGGGGTCAACCACGTAGATTGTTTCCCCCTCACTGATTGCACTGTTTGGGCACTCCGGTTCGCAAGCTCCACAGCTAATACACTCATCCGTAATCTTGTATGCCATTACAATGTACCTCCTCCACATGTCAGAATGATACAGTACATCACTTAAGTTTACCACGGTTCACATTTACATGTAGGCCCTCCTCTTACCGACAATCGATCTAGCGTCCGCACTTAAACTTATTCCTCAGCGCTTCAGCGACGTTCTTGGGGACGAGGTGGTCAATGTCGCCTGACAGACTAGCTACTTCCTTAAGTAAGGTAGAACTAAGAAACTGATATTTTATGCTGGACATAAGAGAAACCATCTCTAGCTCGGGGTAGAGCTGCTTGTTCATCATGGCTATCGAGAATTCCCTTTCGAAGTCGGAGGTCATTCTCAGCCCTCTTACCATTACCCGGGCTTGTTTCTCCCGGGCGAAGTCAACGGCAAGACCGCTAAAAGCTTCCACCTCCACGTTGGGCAATTTGGCGGTGGCTTCTCTGGCTAGCTCCACCCTCTCCTCGGTACTAAACAGGAGGGACTTGTTTGGGATATCATAGACAGCTATGATTAGCTTGCCGAAAAGCTTGGCGGCTCTGGTAGCAATGTCAAGGTGCCCGTTGGTTATCGGGTCGAAGCTCCCCGGGTAGATAGCAATAGTCAAGATTGGCCTCCTTTAAAAAGCCTGAATGGTATACAAAACGCGATTTATTTGGCCCCTCCCTTATGGTATATTGCGATGCAGCTATCGCCGTGGCGGCGCTCTTTGATGAGATGCAAGGGGGTGTAGGTTGAGTCCAGAGGGAGATGGGGTGAGTGTGTTACCACCACGATTGAACTTGTACCAACCAACCCGGAGTTGGCTAGCTGACTAATTATGTTGCCTATGGACAGATCAGAATAGGGCGGGTCCATCAGTATAATACTGTACTCCTTATCGAGAAAGGAGATTGCTTTGGCTACCGGGCAGCAGTAAATGTGTGCTCGGGCTGCCAGTTTTGTCTTTTCCAGATTTTGTCTAATTATATCACAGCAGCGGGGCTCGCGTTCAACAAAGTCGACCCAACCCGCACCCCGGCTCAGTGCTTCGATGCCCAAGGCTCCGCTGCCGGCATATAAGTCAAGCAGCAGCGACCAATCACCGGCCATGGTCTCCAGTATGGAAAAGATCGCGCCTCGAACCAAGTCAGTAGCTGGACGGGTGGGAGTCCCTTTCGGTACTTTGAGTTGATGCCCTTTGGCTTCGCCGGCAATAACTCGCATTCCTTGACAAGGTATCTTCTGACTGAGTATTGACTTATTCCTTTGGCTAATATATTATACTACAGGTTGCCTTTCGTCAAGCAAGCTACTTTACTCGTTTATCATGGCAAGTTGGCAGGGGCTCAAGAATGCTGAGTTGCCCCTGCTTAATGGCTGAGAGGTTCGCAGAGAAGGGTAAACGGTGCTCGCTGAAGAACGAATAAGAGCAGTATCGAGCAATTTTTGCTGAGAGCACCCTGCTTGTTTTTACCAAAAACATATGTTATACTGACTCTCTGCGTGCGCTGGATAGAGAGGAGCGCAGTTGCTGGCGAATTACGGTTACATTGGTCTGTTTCTGGCGGTTGCTATTGCTCTTGCTTTTATCATTGTTCTTCTCCCGGTTCTGCTTAGATTTATCCGTCTAGTCCCCCACAAGCCCAGCACTGTCAAAGACTCTACCTATGAGTGTGGCATGCAGACCATAGGTAAGACATGGGTTCAATTCAATTTCCGCTACTATTTCTATGCTCTCATATTCCTAGCCCTTGATGTACTGGTGGTTTTCCTCTACCCGTGGGCAGTTGGTCTCAGGCAGCTTGGTCTTTTGGCCTTTGTTGCCGTGCTTATTTTCATCTTCATTGTTCTGGTGGGGTATATTTATGCCTGGAGGAGGGGGGTGCTGGAATGGAAATAGATGAAGTCAGAACCCCGGCCTATTCCAGTGACGAGCTTAACAGGGCGGAGGGTCAGGTTATTGAGGCACTGAAGGCAGACAGCCAGGAGGCTATCCCTGACCCTGATAGCTGGCTGGATGGCGAGTTACGGGGCAACATTTTCTTGACCTCATTGGATGGTGTGCTTAGCTGGGCACGGCGCTCTTCACTCTGGACGGTGCTGTGTTTCCCAGCCTGCTGTGCCTTCGAGCTTATATCGGCGTCTGCCTCCCGCTTTGACATTTCTCGTTTCGGTATGGAAATCCTCCGGGCTTCGCCACGCCAGGCTGACCTGATGATTACCGCCGGCACCCTGACCTGGAAGATGGCACCCCAGGTAAAGCGAATCTACGAGCAGATGGCTGAGCCGAAGTGGGTAATAGCTATGGGGGCGTGTGCTATCAGTGGTGGCACCTTCGCCCAGTCATATAGCGTGGTTCCAGGGTATAACCATATAATTCCGGTCGATGTCTATGTCCCCGGCTGTCCGCCGCGTCCGGAAGCCCTGCTCTATGGCATAAGGATGCTCCAGGAAAAAATAGCCCGGGCCGGGAGTATATAGGGGTAAGCAGGGAATGACAGTAGCTCTTTCTGGTAAAGAAACAGGCACCAAGTTAGAGGAGAAGTTCCCCGGGAGTACTGTCGAATCAACGCCCGATGCCGTGACAGTCAAAAGCGAGTTCTTGCTGGCGGCGGCTACTTACCTGAAAGATACCCCCGGGCTTGATTTTGATTACCTTTCGTGCATTACCGCTGTTGACTACCTCGACTACTTTGAGGTTGTCTATCGCCTGACCTCGCTAGAGCACAATCATAGCCTGGTGCTGAAGACGCGGTGTTACGGTCGGGATAATCCGAGCCTGCCTTCGGTGTTTGCTCTGTGGCGTGGGGCTGATTTTCAGGAGCGGGAGATTTACGACCTGATGGGGATTAGGTTTGACGGTCACCCGAACATGAAGCGTATCTTCCTGTGGGAAGGTTTTGAGGGGCACCCCTTGCGGAGGGATTATCTGTAATGGCAATTAGAACCGAACCCTTTGTTCTCAATATGGGACCTCAGCACCCCAGCACCCACGGGGTATTCCGCATGAGGTTGACCCTCGACGGAGAGGTCGTTGTCGACCTGGAGCCGATGTTCGGCTATCTGCACCGGGGTGTTGAGAAGCTGGTTGAGGGGCGTACCTACAGCCAGATTGTCCCCATCACTGACAGGCTGGACTACGTAGCTTCAATGACGAATAACCTGGCCTATGTCACGGCGGTAGAAAAGCTAGCCGGAATTACTGTTCCCGAGCGGGCTGAATACATCCGGGTCATAATGAGCGAGCTGCAGCGTCTGGGGAGCCACCTCATAGCTGTCGGCAGCTTCTTGAATGACCTCGGTGCCTATTTTACCCCATTTATGTATATGTACCGGGAAAGGGAAAAGATTGTTGACCTGTTTGATATGGTCTGCGGTCAGCGGCTTACCTATAACTATATGCGCATTGGCGGGGTAAGCCATGACGTTCCCGGAGAGTTTCTGGAAGGGCTGGACAAGTTCGTCAGGACGATGCCAGCCTTTGTTGATGAGTACGACCGGCTACTGGCCGAGAATGAGATAGTGCTGGCTCGCACTAAGGGTGTGGGTATTCTGCCCGGGGACTTAGCCATAAACAGTTCCGCCAGTGGCCCGGTTCTCCGGGGCAGCGGCGTCAAGTGGGACATTCGTAAGGCAGACCCTTACTCCGTTTATGACCGAGTTGAGTTTGATATTCCCACCGGCACCGTGGGCGACTGTTATGACCGCTACCGGGTAAGGGTGGAAGAGATGCGGCAAAGCGTGCGCATTCTCAAGCAGGCTATGGAGCAAATGCCGCCGGGTGAGGTGAGGGCTGATGTGCCCCGTCTGCTCCGTCCCCCGGTGGGAGAAGCCTACGGTCATATTGAGTCGCCAAAGGGTGAGCTTGGTTTTCATGTAGTGTCAGACGGCTCTATCGCTCCCTATCGTCTGCACATTCGGCCACCAACGCTGCTCAACCTGACGGCACTGCGTGATTTGGTGGTTGGCTGGAAGGTGGCCGATGCCGTAATCATCTTCGGCAGCATTGATATCTGTTTAGGTGAGGTGGATAGATAGTGATTGAGTACAGTGCCGTGGCGCTACCTCCGGACTGGCCGGGCGGGTTCTGGGTCCATCTCGGGGTTTTTGCCGTTATCCTCATTGTTTTTGTTTTCGCCATGGCTTTGGGGTTTATATATATTGAGCGCCGGACACTGGGGCGCTTTCAGGTCCGTATGGGACCCAACCGCACCGGACCCTTTGGCCTGATTCAGGGGGTGGCTGATGCCGTTAAGGCGTTGCTCAAGGAGAGCATCACCCCGGCCAATGCCGACAAGCTGGTCTACTGGCTGGCACCGGTGGTGGCTTTCGTGCCGGTGCTGATGCTTTTTGCGGTGATTCCCTTTCAGGACGGGGCGCTGCTGGCTGACCTTAATATAGGTATCCTGTACGTGGTAGCCGTTGGCTCAGTTACCATTGTCGGGATATTTATGGCGGGCTGGAGTTCCAATAATAAATACTCGCTTTTAGGGGCGATGCGTTCCATAGCTATGGTGGTGAGCTACGAGATTCCACTCGGGCTGGCTATCCTTGGCGTGGTGCTGATGGCCGGCTCTCTATCGATGACTGACATCGTAAATTCCCAGAACATTCCCTTTATCCTGTTCCAGCCGCTGGGCTTCCTCATCTTCTTTCTGGCGGCCAGTGCCGAAATCAACCGTGCTCCGTTCGATATGCTGGAAGCTGAGTCCGAGATTGTGGCTGGTTTCCATATCGAGTACTCCGGGATAAAGTTTGCCACGTTCTATCTGTCGGAATACTGTGAAGCCGTGGCTATTGCCGCCATCATTACCACTCTTTTCCTGGGCGGCTGGAAAGGACCGGTGTTACCACCTGTTCTGTGGTTTTTGATTAAGATGTTTTTGGTATTCTTTGTGATTATCTGGATACGGAGCACTGTCCCTCGTCTCCGGATAGACCAGATAATGGCCTTTGCCTGGAAGGGGCTTTTGCCTCTGGCTTTGATTAATCTGGTAATCACGGGCATACAGGTAATGGTCTGGCCGGAGGGCCTGCCCTGGGTACTGGTGTTTGTCAACTTGGCGATAATGGCAGTCCTGATACTGCTATGGTCTAAACTCTTCAGACTAGGAGGCGGCAGGGTTGAAGTTTGAGCGGTACGGCAGGGGAATAGCCAAAGGTATGGCGGTTACCTTCAGGAACCTGCTGCGTGCTCCGATTACAACGCAGTATCCGGAGGAGAAGCTTAACGTTTCGCGCCGCGTCCGGGGTACCGAGCTTATCTGGGACGAGGAGCGGTGCAGCGGTTGTGCCACCTGCGCCAAGAGCTGCCATCAGGGTACTATCAGGATTAGGACCATTGACAATGGCTTGGTCGCCGCACCCTGTAGCCAGACCTGTCCCGCCAATATCAATATTCCCGCTTACCTCCGTTTTATTGCTGAGGGTAAGCCTGCCGAGGCAGTAGCCGTGATACGGGAGAAGATACCCTTCCCGGTGGTGTGTGGCCGTGTCTGCTTCCATCCTTGCGAGACCAAGTGCCAGCGGGCTCAGATGGACGGTGCCATTTCCATCCGCGTACTCAAGCGGTACGCTACTGACCATGACAACGGAATGTGGAAGGCAAGCCCGAAGGTAGCACCAGCTACCGGTAAGCGGGTTGCCGTTGTCGGTGCCGGGCCGGCTGGGTTGACTGCGGCCTATTATCTGGCAAAGCTCGGTCACGCGGTGACGGTATTTGAGGCCTTGCCCGAGCCCGGTGGCATGATGCGGGTCGGTATTCCTGATTATCGGTTGCCCAAGGACTCACTTGCCGCTGAAATCGACGAGATAAGGGCTGTTGGTGTTGACATAAAGACAAATACCAGAGTCGAGTCCCTGGATGAGCTTTTCGGGCAGGGATATAACGCTATCTTTCTGGCAGTCGGGGCACACCAGGGTATGAATCTGGGTGTTGAGGGGGAAGACGACCCCAGGGTGGTGGAC
>CAZMZA010000029.1:0-14727 GCA_964570635.1 uncultured Dehalococcoidales bacterium | reverse complement strand
AGATTAAAGTCTTGTCCCCTTTGACAACCGGACCGCCACGCTGTACGTATTCTTTAAGCAGATTCAAGGTATCACGGTCAATGGGTAGCACCCGCTGCCGGCGTTGTTGCTGCTCTTCGGTCTGGGTTCTGTCTATCTTCCCGCCGCAGTGAGGGCAAAAGACATGAGCTGCACCAAGCCTTGCCCCGCAATTAGAGCAGGACAACTTCAGGCGCCTTTTCAGATGCTTGATGGTTAGAATGGCCTGGTTGAAGTCTATGTCCTGCACGGACAACCCCAGAGCTTCAGTAACTCTACAGCCTAGGTGGAAGAGTGTACGAATAAGCAGCTTGTCCCGCAGATTGGATGCTGACTGCTCCATGAGTGTTATCTCTTCTAGTTCAAGATAGGCTTTCATTGGGTCTGAATATTCAAGACTTGACTTGAGACCGGATTGAGGTATCTTGCTCTTGTTTTGTTATAATGTGGCGGAGGAGGAAAACCAGGGGCCGACCGCAAATCGCCTCCTTTTTTACCGGTTTTCCTCCTCCATGGATTCTTTCAAGCTTGGGCGTCGGGGGCGTCCGCCCCTTTTACCGAATTCGCTTAATAGGTCTCGATATAACTTTGCGGTGCGTTTTCCACCTTTGCGTCCTATCTTTTTGAAATGTTTAACACCTTGATTTTGAAGTGTTGCAAGACCGCCGCGTCGCCCTGCTTCCGAAACTGTCATCTGTTTGCCTAGATATTCTGATGCTTGATGAACCATATCATCCTTCAATTGCTTCTATTTATTTTATGGGTTTGGTTCATTCGTCTGGTTATTTTTCGATAGAAGTCTGGTAGTAATTCATTAACAATTAAATCCGAGGGTGTCCCATTTGTCTAAAGAGTTGATTGTGTGTGAAAATATTTGTACCGTGTAAAATAGCTTCATGTTAGGGGCCGTTCCATGTGGCAACCTCAAATGGTTGAACGAGCATTATTTAAATGGCATAAATGGCGCAATTCCATTATTAACAATTGGGTGGAATGGAAAGATAAGCTAGATGAACCGATAAGTATACTTAAACTGGCGGCTGATCAAGAATTGAAAGGAATAGGGCTCCCTGCTTTATCAATTCTTGAAATCTATTGGATTTCTTGTTTAACGTCGAACTATAACATTGATTACCCGATTACCTACGGTAAAATAGTCGTACCTGCCGGACTACCGATAAGAGGATATGAAATAATACCTGGCACCAGGGTTTATCCCCCGCCTGTTATCAATGATAAAGATTTGAAATTCGAATCTCGCCAGTTTGGTTTCTCAATAGATACGTTAATAGCTCTTTATTCAGAATCTTATAGCTTTAAAATGTTGCTTCAGTCGGATCACGAGTTGCTCGATGTATTAAAGAGAATAAGAGGGCGACCGGGAATCCGCGGTAAACATGGGCCTCTTCCGCGTTACCATGACCGCTTAGCTGTACAGTGCGCCGCCTTCAAAGATACCGGAATGAGCTACATCGAAATCGCCGAAAGGCTTCACTTACCTGTGACAAGACCTTACAGTAGTCGACAAAGTGATGTTACAGTGAATCTCGTACAAAGAGGTAGGAAGCTGCTTGGAGAACTTCCATCATATTGAGTGAACTTACCACATACGCAACAATTATCCCAACCCTAATCCTTCCACCGGGCTGGCCCCATTTCTATGAGCTTCGATAGCCTCTTCTTGTTTTAAGCCTTGTGTGTATCGGCGGCTCATTTCTAGGCTCTCGTGCCTTAAAAATAATTGCAGTAAGAATGAATCCTTAGCTCCTCTTAAATATTGGAGAGCGCTAGTGTGCCGCAATCGATGTACGCCTCCAGGACCATTGACACCTGCGCGTTTTTTCAATCTAGAGAACCAACTCACAAGGCCCTCAGTCGAAAACGGTTGTCCCTCCTCGGTAATCCATAGACGGTCTGTTTTTGCCCTAGGCTTTCTCTCTATAAGCCAGGCCCACAAAGCTTTAGCCGTCTTTGGAGAGAAGGGGGCAACGCCTATCTTGTTACCCTTGCCAAGAATCCGCACTCGCCTGCTCTCAAGGTCGAGGTCACTGAGACTGAGATTTGCCATCTCCGCGCGGCGTATACCTGAATCTACGAAGAGTAAGAGCATGGCTCGGTTACGGATACCAGTGAAGCAGGCACTAGTCTTAATGTCCAGGTCGCACACTGTCAGAAGTCTCTTCAGCTCGTCAATGGTGTAACCTTCAATGGGTGGCTCTGGTGGTGATTTAAAGTGGATAGTAGCTAATGGGCTTGAATCCAGGTAGCCTTCCTCGACTGCCCAGTTGAATAGGCGTCTCAGTGCCCGATAATAAGGCCACGCGGTGGATGGTTTTGCTTTCTTTAATACTTTTCCGCCGTTATTAGCTACCTTCAGTTCGAAGTTTCTTGTTGCGATCCAAGAAAGAAACTCCCTCAGCCTGCTTACATCTAGCGACAATGCACTATCCAACCAATGTTGCTCTGTAGCATAGGATAACAGGGGACGTAGCAGATAACTATAGTAGTCGATGGTGCCGCTCGATTTCCCCTCCGCTCGGAGCGAAAAGAGAAAACCTTCTACCAGATCATGAAGTCCGATGTTTGCATTATGTTTCACCTTCCATTGCGGTCGGCCCTAAATTCCTTATTTTCGACTATGCAAGTCGTCGCCTCCAGCTTTCCCCTAGCTTTGCCTCTTTGACCTAGGCAAGTCGTCGCTCAAGCGTGTGGAGCGGGTGAAGGGATTCGAACCCTCGACGTCTTGCTTGGGAAGCAAGCACTCTACCGCTGAGTTACACCCGCAAAGCTACAATACACGTGAATTTTACGCTATACCTGGTGGAAAATCAAGCTGACAAATCCTCTGGCATTATTACCAGTAGTTAAAGCAAAGTACACATAATGAAGTTCGAAATTTGCTGAACAGACGTGAATTACGCTACTGTATGTAGTAGAATTGTGTTCAAGAAACTAAAATGTATATTTACGGGAAAAACTGAGGCTCTCGGGTTTCTAGTAGGGGAAATGACCAATTCTCATTTTAATCAAGCTAATCAACTACTAATTGAGGCAAGTGAATTGCTTGACAGAGTTCGTCAAGACATTCAAACCCGTAGTTTTGAAAGCGATGATGTGCGCATGAGGACGTATAACTCGTTGCTGAGGGCGGCTTGCGAACTTTTCCCAGAGGACGATATTTTAAACGAAATGGTTGCACTGCCTGACGAGACATTACAGAACTTTGGGTGGCAATATCTAATGAAATATCCCGACGTTACTTCACGCCGCTTAGAAGAACACCTAACAGCGTTAGTAAATCGTTTAACAACACTCGCTGAAAATGAGCGTCTCGAGGAAGATGAAATGAACTCCACAGGGGGGCGCTTCTATGCAAAGGGTAGCCCATTACACGCCTTATCCATTTCCCTAGATAAGATTAAGAAGCTGTCAGAGTCCGATTTAGTAAGTGAGAAGCTACTAGCTTTTAACACCATCCTTTTTGTTCTTTCAGCAGGTATTATAATAAGCCATCTGTGGATTAATGGAGACAATTTGCTTTCATTAACCGGATTTCTCGTTGTTTTGGTTTCATTATGTGTGTCATTCATAGTCAGCATCCTGTACACAAAACTCTTGGAGGTACTCGTCAACTTACAGGTAGATAAAATTGGTTCGTTAAGAGTTAGCTCTATCGTTCTTTTGATTGGATTACCAGTTGCTTCTGCTGGTCTATTCTTCAATGAGTTATTGTTAACAAAAATTGCTATAGGTATAATTGTTCTTCAATTTATGGCACTGTTATTAGGGACACTTATTAGCTTCTCAAGAGAGAAAATACCTGACAAGAAAGTAGAAGCAAGGTCTTTTAGAGAGGTTATTGGGGACTTTGCTGGTATTCTCACTATAATCAACTTCCCTTTGAATATCATCTTATTTGTAATTGCGGTGGTTAAGTAAACCGGTGGTAAAAGCACAGTATCTTCCCCCTTCTGACAGCTTCATTAAGAACTGCGTCCAGCATCCCCTCAAAGCAACCCCTTGTGTACTCTATACCACTGCCTTACTTGAAAACTGGAGCATGGGCAAATTTAATAAACTCAAATCCCGCAACCCAAAATTGATGGGGGTAAAGAGGGGGCTTGCCTCGCCAGGAGCTGTGACCCGACTTTTTTACCCCCCAAATTAACCAAATAGCTCATTTTATTTCTAAAATTGGGCTCCGTGCCTATTGACATTAGGGGGCATAATAGTTTATCGTTCGTAAGTAAAAAAGGGAGGTTGACCTGATGCAAGCATATTGTGTGAAGTGCCGTAGCAAAAGGGAAATGAAGGACGCCAGAAGCATAACCATGAAGAATGGCAAGCCGGCTACTCAAGGTGTGTGCCCAGTTTGCGGCACCAAGATGTTCAGAATAGGCAAGAGTTAAGGCTGGTACTGCGAGAAGCAGGATTGCTGGCGCCCGGATGTTCCCGCACAAGGAACATCCAGTGTTCTGTCATTTATAACACCGTCCGGACTATCGGTTACGATCGTCAAAGGGAGCCGTGGTGGGCCGGGACAGAGTCAGGACGGTGCTCCAGCGTTTGATGCTATAATCCTCAAGTTATAGCAGCCAAACGCTGGATGATGGCAGTGGTAAATTACCGGAAAAAGCCGTATAATTACGGTATAGGTTTATATTGCGTTTTTTTTACCCCTCCCCCCAAATCAAGCCGCCACCCGAAATGCCCAGACCTGGGCTACACATGCTTATATTCGGGCTGGCAAAGCAACTACAGGAATTTGAGTCCGTACGTCTTGATGACGGGCCTGGCATTCTGACCCGGCATCCGGCTAACGGAAGGAATAAGAGTGGCGAGAACGAGGAGAAATGACGATGAGTGAAGACATAATCGCACTGCTCAGGGGAAATGTCATTCAGGGGAGAAAGACCCAGGACGACCAGGGGATAGATAGTAGCCTGGATGGCAAGCCAGGTGTGGTCGAGTCAGTTCAAATGGCTCTGGAAGCTGGCATGGAGCCGGCAACGATAATCGAAGAAGGTATAAACCACGGGATGAAAACAGTGGGAGAGAAGTTTGCCACAAAGGAGCTTTTCATCCCGGACATGCTGGCTTCCGCAGAAGCTGTAGCCGCCGCCATGGAGATTCTTAAACCACACCTGTTAGCATCCGGGGCGGCGTCCAAGGGAAAGTTTGTCATAGCTACCGTGGAAGGTGACATACACGATGTGGGGAAGAACATCGTGGCTATTCAACTCAGGGGAGCGGGCTATGACGTAAGTGACCTCGGGGTGGATGTCCCGCCGGGGAAGATTACGGAGGTTGTCAGAGAGGCCAAGCCCGATTTTCTGGGACTCTCGGCTCTGCTGACCACCACCATGCTGAAGATGGGAGAAACCATTGACAGCCTGAAAGAAAACGGCTTGAGGGAACAGGTTAGAGTCTTAATCGGGGGAGCGGCTGTTTCCGAGAAGTTTGCCGGGGAAATAGGCGCCGATGCCTATTGTGTCGATGGCTTCCACGCTATTAGCGTCCTGGAAACATTTCAGGGACGCCGTTAGCAGGCGGTACCTACATCAGCTCCTTTTCGCTGGCTTCGATAGCCCGCTGCAGTTCGTCACTCAGCATCGGCGGCAGTCCCTCGATATCCACCCGCAGAAAACCACGGACTATGGTAGCTGTAGCCTCACTTCGAGTCAGCCCCCGTGCCATCAGATACTCTATTTCCTCCTCGGCTATCTTGCCCACGGCTGCCTCATGGGAGAGGTCAACTCCGGCCAGGTTACCCTTAAGCTCAGGTATGGCATAAATCGTGCCCTCTCCCTGTAAAATCAGCCCCCGGCACTCGAGATGGCCCTTTACATCGGGAGCATCACCTTCGATGTAACCCCGGGCAACGACGTGACCACCGGTAGTTATTGCCCGCGCCAGGATTTCCGTCCTTGCCCCCTTAGCGCCGAGGATTACCCGGGAACCGACGTCCATCGATGACCCCGGACTTGCCAGCAGAATACTGTTGTACCTGACCACCGCGTCTTCGCCAACGCACCTCGCTGCGGGGTACATCTGCAACGAGCGAACCGGCTTCATAAGTACGTAGTTACTGAGAAACAGCCCACCCTCCTCCACGATGGCTACGGTGCGGGGGCGGACCGCCACCTCAGGATTCCAGCTGTGTATCATGGTAAAGGTAACCCTGGCCCCTCTCTTTATGTAGAACTCCGAAACACCCAGATGCAGTCCCGGCTCTTCTCTGGAAGCAGTAGTACAGCCGGTAATAATGTGCAGCTCTGAGCCCTCTTCGGCGATGATAATATTGTGCACATTTTGGGCCAACCGCGCTTTCGCCAGATAAAGACAAGCCTGAACCGGATAAACCGTCCGGCAACCGGGCAGGGCCCTGACGAAATAACCATCATGCTGGTTCAGTTCTACGTTAGCCGTGTATTTATCAGCATCAACAGCTACCGCCTGCCACCAGTAGTCCGACAGCCAGTCGTACTTCTCCAGGGCCTGGCTGGTCGCCATTACTTCTATACCTTCCTGCCTGACGGAGCTATGGACCGGAGAGTTGTCCATCTGAATAAAGGTCCCTGACCTTTGGCTAACGTCATCCAGAATGACCCCTGCCTCCAGCATCTGTCCCTTGGCTTCGGCTGGCAGCTTCGACGGGTCAGGCTGGTAAGGCTGCTCATCGGATGAGCTGACATAGACGCCCAAATCTATGTCCTCACCCAGAGCGGCTGGCTTGGCTGAGGCAGCCCTGGCCTTATCTTTATATGTCTTGGAGGACTTTATTTCATGCATCGGGCACACTCCTGATAGCCCCGCTCCTTGATAGTGGCCAGGATTTCATGGGGGTCCCCCTCGCAGAGTATCCTGCCATCCAGCATGACGTAGCCGGTGCGGGCATTAACATAATCCAGAATATGACCGGTATGGGTGATGATGAGCCCCATGCATCTTCGCTTGAGTATCGGGCACTCTTTTTCCAGCAGCTCATTTATCAGCGCACCTATCAGGGCTATATTCTCCAGGTCAACACCGGACTCCGGCTCGTCCAACAAGGCCAGCCCTGGCTGTTGAGCCAGCAGCTGCATCATCTCCGAGCGCTTTATCTCTCCCCCGGAGAACCCGTAGTTTATCTCTCTATCCAGAAAATCAGATAGGTCAGCTTTCTGGGCCAGCTGATCGGCACTTTCTTCACTCCCGCGTTGCTTGAGACAGGCGGCAACCATGTCCCGTGTCTTGACCCCGCGAACCACCGGCGGCCGCTGGAAGGACATGCCAATTCCCAGGCGTGCTCTCTCGTCCACCGACAACTTGGCCAGGTCCTTGCCCCGGAACATGATACTACCCTGGGTTATTCGGTACTTGGGGAAACCCATCATCGCCATAAGCAGCGTGGTTTTGCCACTGCCGTTAGGGCCGAAGAGGACATGTGTTTCACCAGCCCGCACTGTCAGGTTTACATCATGGAGAATCTCCTTACCCTCCACCGCTACTGATAGGTGCTTAACCTCAAGCATATTGCCTACCTCCAGCGCTCCTACTTATATGGGTACATAATATAATACAACATTACAGCATATCTCAAAAGGCAAGAGAGGCCGACCTGGCTTTGACTGGCACCCGCCGGTACCTACTGGCTATAACCCGTCCACTATCCGGTATATCTTCTCGTATGCCCTGCCAAAATCGGGATTAGCTTCCTCGAATCGGCTTCTTAACATACTCATTCTTTTCACAAATTCCTGCCTGTCTCTACCACGCACCAGAGTGAGCCATTTCCTCGCACTCTCCTGGAATTGTCCCTCAACCTCAGCCACATTGGGCAAACTCATCTGCAGCGAGGCATAAAACTCCGGGTCCTCCGAAATAACGCTCTCCACCAGCGCCAGCAACACCCTGTAAGTAGTCCCGCCAACCGCTTTCACCAGTCCGGCTCTATCGACTTCCAGCAAGGCATCAGCCGAAACCAGGGCGATGAAATGAGAAAGGCCGAGAACGACTGTCATCATTTCATCATGTTCCTGGGGAGTCATCACCGCGACCCTGCCACCTCTGGCTTCCAGGTACTCCCTGACCTTTTGGGCGAGGGCTCCTTCCTCGTCACTGGTCGGTGTCAAGGCAAAGTTCTGGCCAGCAATGTCCTGGGCACCGGGGCCAAACATCGGGTGCACACCAAGTGCTACCCCTGTCTTTATATGCTTATGCATCGCTTCAACCGGCAGCACCTTGACCGAGGTAATGTCTATAACAATCTGCCCTGAACGTATGTAAGGCGAGACCTGTTCCACCACCCGTTCGAAATTGTCTATCGGCACCGATATCACAACCAGGTCAGCACCCTTGACTGCCTCTACGTTGCTGTCAGTCTCAACTCCCAGTTCCTGCTTGGCCTCCAGAAGTTTTCTTTCATTCCTGCCGGTTATTACTACCTCCTTGCCCTCTTTCAACAAAAACCGGGCAGCCCAGCGTCCCATCTTTCCCGAGCCACCAATTATGGCCACTCTCATCATTTCACCTCACAGCCGTCTTCACTTCGCCTTGGGATATGAACCCAGAACCTTGACAAACAGTGAAGTCTTTTCCAGGCTCTCCAGAGCCTCCTGGGATACTTTATCCTGGCGATGACCCTCAAAGTCCAGATAGAAGTTATACTCCCAGGGCTTTCGTCTCGTTGGTCTCGACTCAATCTTGCTCAAATTCAGCTTTCTCACAGCAAGCTCTTTGAGGGATTCATAAAGGGCACCCGGACTGTGCCTAACCGAGAAAACTATCGAGGTCTTGTCGTTCCCCGATGGCGGGGAATCTTCTTCTGAAAGGAGGAAAAACCGGGTGAAATTATTGGGGTTATCCTCGATTTCCCGGGCTAATATTTTCATCTCATAGATTTCAGCGGCTCTAGCACTGGCGACCGCAGCCCCGTCGGTTATCCCCTGCTCCTTTATCATTTTCACACTTCCGGCCGTATCATAAGTTGGGATTAACTCACTGTTCAGGTGTCTCAGGAAAGTCTTGCACTGCCCCAGAGCCTGCGGATGAGAATAGACCTTCCTTATCAAGTCCAGCCGTGCTCCCTCATTGGCTATCAGGCAGTGGGCAACCCGTAGTTCCATCTCACCGCACACCTTAAGACTTGAGTCCAGGAGCAGGTCATATACCTGGCTTATGCTCCCCTCCAGTGAATTCTCGATGGGAACGACTCCAAATTGCGCTTCATCCTGCTCCACAACCTTGAAGACCTGTTCAAAGCTTTCGCAGGGCATGACCTTGACCGAAGACCCGAAGAAACCAAAGGCGGCTTCCTCACCATAGGCCCCGATTTCACCCTGAAAGGCAACCACTATCCCCTGCCTGGCCTTGCAAGCATTTATTAGTTGCTTATAGATGCCGGCTATAATTTCCGGATTCAGGTTTTCTTGCTCGGCAACACTCCTAACATTATCCAGAACCGTCTTCTCTCTGCCCTTGTCCTCGACCTGTTTCCCCTGCTCCTCCTTCTCCCTGCCTATCTCGTCAGCAATCCTGACCCTCCTACCTATGAGCCTGACTATCTCGGCGTCGGTCTCGTCTATTTTACCTCTCAAGTCTTCTATACTCATCTTGCCTCCCCCTGGTAAAGTGCCCAGTGCCATACTGCCACTTAAGACGGCTTGACCCACTTGATTATCTTAGCCACCACCAGCCTGGCTCCTTCAGCACAGGCGGGCAGTCCTTCCCAACCAAATGGCTTGACACCATCACCCACATTGTATAGACCGGCAATCGGGGTCTCCTGCTCCAGGTCATAGCCCATCCAGCTACGCATACCCGGAAATTCATCATCAATATCATGCGTCTCCGTCTTGAGGATTCTGCCATGCTTCTCAAAATCAGGGAATACCTCTTTAACATCTTCAATGTTCTGTCTAATCTCCTCTTCAACATCCATCTTGCGTGAGCAAGAAGCCGGTGTCCCCCACAAGTTTATCAGATGCTGTCCCGGTGGAGCCAGCTCGGGGCAAATATTGGATATGGCCATCCCGGCGACTATCCTTCTGGTCCCGGCAATGACCAGGCCGCACTTCTTGTCAAAAAGGGGCCTGTCACTAGCCACCATTGACACCACAATGGAAGCCGCCTTCAGACTCCCGACCTCAGCCAGGTAGTCATCATCAAAGTGCTCGCTGCCGGTAAGCGCCACCGTTCTCTTGGGCCCCGTGTCACTCACCACCACCTTGCAGGATAACTCGGTGTCCTTACCATCCCTTTCCACCACTATGCCGGCTACCGCACCATTCTTAACCACAATCTTCTTCGCCGGACAGCCAGTCCAGACGTCACCGCCCCTGGTCGTTACCACCCCGGCCAGGGACTGGGCAAGGGCTATATTGCCGTGGGTAGCACAGCCGAAATTGAGCATGCCCCCCTGACCCCCCTTGGAAACATAGGCAAACCAGTGTGATGCCGGGTACTCAAAGTCATTTACGGTAGATATTGCCGAAGTGATAGAGGCAAATACCTGCAGCACCCTCTCGTTATCGGTGTATTGTTTGAGCCAGTCCCTGAACGATAGCTGGTCATTCTGCGGTCTGCCCTGTTCGGCCCCCTGCCTGAAGGCGGATTTTATCTTTTCCACTGCTACCCGCTGGACCAAGCGACCGACCAGTTTCGCCTTCTCCTCACCGATGGCATCGACAAGAGAAAGCAGGAAGCCAATCTGCCCTTTTTGCGGCAGCTCATACCATCTACCGTCAATCCAGATTGCAGTCTGGGACACATCGGTAACATCAAACTTAGCCCCCACCTCGCGGTATATGTCCTCAATCACCCCCTTGGTATGTATCCCGAGAGCGCCAGTCGTTATCTTAAAGCCTTCGTACTCGACAGTGGAAAACCTGCCGCCCAGTCGGTCCAGAGCCTCTACCATGATTACCCTGTAGCCCCGGTGGGCCAGCAGTGCCGCCGAGCAAAGCCCCCCGATGCCGGAACCAATAACCGCTACATCGTATCCATTCTGCTTCACCTTTTACCCCCTAACTGTCAGCTAGCGAATGCGCCTCACTTGCCTCCATACCTGTTGGCAAAGGTCATGTCCTTTAACTCTTTTCTGGTCATAGAGCGGACTTCGTCCGGGTATCCGACGGATATCACGCAGATTAACCTTGCCTCCTCGGGGATGCCAAGCTGCACCTTGATTATATCCTCATTAGCCGAAGGAGCAAGCCAGCACGCCCCGAGACCGAGCGAATGAGCCGCCAGCAGCATGCTATATGCCGCCAGCGACCCGTCCTGTACGGCGCAGGTCGATACCCTTCTGTCCGACACGACAGCAATCCCCAGGGGTGCCCCAACCAGGAACTTCCCCTTGGGCAGCAACTCAGCCACCTCCTCCCTTGCTTTAGGGTCGCTTAAGACTATGAAACTGCATGGCTGCGAATTGTTGGCTGACGGTGCCCACCTCCCCGCATCGAGGATTTTCTCCAGTTCCTCCTCTGGCACCGGGTCTCCCTTGTACTTCCTGATACTTCTCCTCGTCTCGATGGCAGCTAATACCTCCATTTACCCCCTCTCCACGCTAATCTTATCACCGGGCTTTACCTCTTTAAGCACTCCCGGCTCACCCTCAATCTTCCCGATTATGTTGACCGGGCTTGCCGGCCTGATTTCCTCCCCCCGGCTCGCCGGGGTCCTCCCGAAGAAGAGGCATATCGCCTTCCCCTGCGGCCAGTAAGCCACATCTCCCAGCTCCACTAACTCCTTCGCCTCCTCCAGGCCTGTATCCACCGGGGTGGAAAAGTATACCTCGTCTCCCCACAGGTTAGCTGTGGCAGTGATGGGAAGAGCTTCCCAGACCTTTCGGGCAGTATCCGTTTCGTTGAGCCGGGCTCTTACTTCAAGCCCGCCGACAGTAATCTTGACCTCTTTCCCCATTTCCGTCTCCTTGTTTATCCAGGCCAGATAATCAGCGTTACCCTCAATGACCGGCAAGGCGATTATCTCAGGCACTTCATAGCTATGAACCCCCCTGACCAGGTCCACAATTTCGGGGAAAAGCTCCCGTCTGGTCTTCACCAAGAGGAGGCTCTCCTCGTCGGTTTCAACCGCGCCCTGCCACCAGTACAGTGACTCTACCCTCGGTACTATGTTGACGCAAGCCGCCTTCCTGTGGCTGACCAGAGTATCGGCTATCCGGCGGGCTTCTTCACGGCTCCCCGCCGTAACCACAACAACTACAAAGCTGGACTCCACCATTTCCCTGACCAAATGTACCTATACATTATAAAGCAGTCTCTGTCATCTTTCTACCCACCCCACCGATGAGCTGCCAAATGGGGGCTTGCCCTGGGCTTTTCCCCGTGATATTCTTAAACTCAATGGGTTGTCTAGAGGCGAAAGGTGAAGAGTTTTCGCGGGAAGAGAAAAGGGAGACTCTACAGGCAGTGGGAAAAACACTCCGCACTGCCTCCGGAGGCTATGCCCAAAAGAGAAGTCCACGTATATAAGGGTTTACGACGCTTCAACCTACGCTTTAATCTGCCTACTATATTGCTCGGAGTCTGTATACTCCTGCTTTGCGCCGTCTTGGTACTTATTACTACTTACTTTGTTCAGTCCTGCTGACCACCGCTCAAGCACACCCCGCACACCTCAACGCCCTATAACTCTTATGCCTATTCCAAAAGGCACCGCTGTTGCTCACTCCCAGGCCCCCGCGATATAATCAAGTAGGAAACGTAACAAGCTATATCTGCTGTAATCGGGGGGAAATATGTGGCTTCAAACCAGGATGTTTCTGCTGGTGGCACTTCTCTTTGGCATTCTTTACGGCGTTATCACCGGTATCGGTACTTGGATGGGGATGGGAGGGGCGATACCCTATATCATCATCGCCGTTGTCTTCCTCGGTATCCAGTATCTAATCGGCCCTTTTATTGTCGGGCGGACGATGAGGATAAAGTGGGTCTCCGAGAAAGAAGAGCCGGAGCTACACCAAATGGTGGCTGAGCTGGCCGAGAGGGCAAGACTCCCCAAACCTAAGGTTGGCGTCTCACAACTAAACATACCCAACGCTTTTGCTTTTGGCCGGACCCGACGGGACGGACGGGTCTGTGTTACCCATGGCATCCTGAACCTACTGAGCCGGGACGAACTGAAAGCCGTACTGGGGCACGAGATTTCTCACATCAAACACCGTGACATGATGATTATCACCCTGCTTTCGGCTATCCCGCTGATAATGTACTGGATTGCCTTGGGTATGATGTTCAGCGGGGGTTCCGGCGGCCGGAGGAATGGAGGCGGCTATGGGGCTATAATCGGTCTGGGGGCTTTCCTGCTCTACTTTATTACCAATCTACTGGTGCTGTACGGCTCGAGGATACGCGAGTACTATGCCGACCTGGGTAGCGTACAGCTGGGAAGCATGCCCCATCACCTCGCCTCGGCACTTTACCGGCTGGTCTACGGCAATGCACGATTCAAGGGTAGCGAGGAACTCAAACGGGTCGAGGGAGTCAAGGCCTTCTTCCTCAACGACCCCTCCCGTGCCTGGGGAGAGATTAAAGAGCTATCCCAGATTGACCAGGACATGAGCGGCACTATTGATTATGACGAACTCATGGCACTGCGCCAGCAGACGTTGCGGTTGAGCACCTCTGATAAACTGATGGAGATGTTTACCACCCACCCCAACATGCTCAAGAGAATAAAGCACCTCTCCACCTTTACCGTCTAATGCTCGGCGCGGCCAACCTGCACCCGTCTCTCTCAATGGCAGACGACCCTACCCCTCACTCAAGTAAAGAGGGAACCAAATGGCAATTGCAATTCTATACCGGGAAGAACTGAAGGAGTACGATTTCGGGCCGGGACACCCTCTCCGGGGAGACCGGTTTGAGATATTCCCCAGGTTCCTGAGGGAGAATCTGCCGGAGGACGATAATTACCGGTTCCATGAAGCCGAGCCGGCAACGGAAGACGACCTGCTATTGATTTGCGAGCGAGACTACATCGATTTTACCCGGGAGTATTTCAAGGCAGCCAATCTCGGTCTGAGCTTAAGTGAAATGGGAAGATTCCTCAGGTACCACTCCGGAGACAACATGCCGAGAGGCAGGCCAGGGAAACTGGAAGAGGCAGCCAGATTCATAATCGGGCAGGTAAAAATGGCGGCCGACCTGGTCCAGACCGGAAAGTACGAAAAGGCGTTATGCATTGGCGGCAACATGCATCATGCCAAACCGAGTTACGGCGAAGGCTTCTGTGTCTACAACGACAACGCTTTTGTGGCCAAGTACCTGATGGAACATTACGGCTTGGAGAGGGTCTTAATCCTGGATACCGACGCCCACGCCGGAAACGGAACGGCCGAGTACTTTTACCAAGACCCCAGAGTCCTGTTCATCGACCTGCACCAGGACCCGACCACACTTTATCCGGGGACGGGTTTTGCCCACCAAATCGGCTCCGGCAAAGGGCAAGGGTTTACCATCAATGTCCCCATGCCTGTCTACGCCGGCTACGACTCCTACGAGCTGGCTTTTGAGGCCATAGTTAAACCAGTAACTCAAGAGTTCAAACCTCAAATCATTATCAGGAACGGCGGTTCAGACCCCCACTTTGCTGACGAGCTGACCAACCTGGGATTGCCGGTTAAGGGCTTAAGGATGATAGGGGAGAAGTTCAGGCAAATGGCCGAGGTCTGCCAGGGCAGAGTCATCGACACCATTGGCTCTG
>CAZMZA010000028.1:0-14787 GCA_964570635.1 uncultured Dehalococcoidales bacterium | reverse complement strand
GCCTGAGCTGGTCTATCTCATCAATCAGCACTGCGGGGTTGACCACTACGCCGTTGCTAATGATACAAACAGCCTGGGGTGAAAAAATACCGGCAGGAACGAGGTGTAGTTTGAACTCGCCCTGGGGATTAATGACCGTGTGACCAGCATTATCCCCACCGGAAAAACGTACTATCAGCTTGGCTTCCTGAGCCAGCAGGTCAACCACCTTACCCTTCCCCTCATCCCCCCATTGACCTCCAATAACAGCAATGACTGGCATCGGTTCTCCCGCACTCTATTCTCTCGCCATATATTTCTTGCCCCAGTAGTGAAGCATCAGTCCACCACCGACAATCTCAACTACCAGACCAATCAACAGTACCCAGCCCCAGGCAATAACCCCGAAGACTATTCCCAGTACAATCCACAACAAGACCAACAGTGTTAGTCCGCTGAGGCTCTTCTCAAAGACCTGGTCACTCATTGCACCTGCCTTGTCTCCAGAATTAATCCCCTCTATTTATACCATAAACACAGCCATAAATAAACTCTCTTCTCAGCCATTAAGATGCCTGATTTCTGGTCTGCTGCCAGACATAAACTAACCTCTGGACAACGGTTATAAGGCTGAAGGCAGCTATAACCGCCAGGGCGATAACAACCTGATTAAGCAAGAGACCCAAGGCTAGCACTATGACTCTCTCGGCACGAGTAAAAAAGCCTACCTGACACTCAAGACCAGCCACTTCCGCTCTGGCCCTAATATAGCTCACCAGTAGCGAGCCAGCTAGGGTGATAGAAACGAGCAGAATCGACCATTCCTTGGCAAGCAGGGTAAACAGGACCGCCTGTTCCTCGGCGAGCAAGAACAGTGCCAGAATACCAAGCAGCAGTACGATATCAGATAGGCGGTCAAGTGTGGAGTCAAGAATACCACCGAAGCGGGTAGTCCGATTGGTCCAGCGTGCCAGAGCCCCGTCTAGGATGTCAAAACAACCAGCAACAAGCACCGTGAAGCCAGCAGCAAGGAGGTGTCCCGTAGTAATAAGTGCGGCGGCGGCAACAGTCAGCAGGAAACCAAACCAGGTTAGAGCATTGGGAGATATGGGTGTTCTCGCCAGAAAGCGTACCAGTGGTTCAGCGGCGTAGCGAGCTAGGGTCCTACGAATTTCGGGTAATCTCACCATCGGCCTTTCGGCTTTATGTCCCCAAGTAATTGGCTACTTGGCGTTACCAAGCGCCTTAAGATAATAGTCGTACACCCTCTGGGCAACCTTTTGCCAGCTATAGTCTAATGCCGTAACTTTACCCCTAGCCCCCATCTGCTGCCGGAGCGGCTCGTCGGTCATGAGGGAGACCAGAGCCTGGGTCAACATCTTCTCGTCTCTTGGTGGTACCAGCAACCCCTCCACACCCTGGCTTAGCACACTGGCGTAACCTTCTATATTGGAGGCGACAATTGGCTTACCCGTAGCCATTGCCTCGAGCAAAACTATACCGAAGCTCTCGCAGCTTGTAGCGGGGGCACAGAAAATGTCAGCCGTCTTATAGTACCTCGGTAGTTCATCGGGATTGAGTTGGCCAGTAAAGACCACGTCTCTTATCTCCTTCTGAACGATCTGTTTTTCATACTTACCACGCAGCCTGGTGCCTGGCCCCCCCACGATGAGTCGGCAATTGGGGAATTCTCGCTTGAGCCGGTGGTAAGCCTCAAGGAGATAGTTCAAGCCCTTTCGCTTCTCCAGACGACCGACAAATAGAATGTTTATCTTCCCGTCACGGAACTCATCGATTGGTGATACATCGGGAGAAAATCGCTCCAAGTCCACCCCATTCGGGATGATGGTATAGTCTCCAGGCAAGTGCTTGTTAGCGAAGTCCATAGCTGGCTTGGACACCGCAATTCTGCCATTAAGCTTGCGGAACCACCTCCTCAACAACCAGGTGCTTAGGGGCCGACCAAAGTTGTATCCAGGTCTCCCGCCGTGGGCATGAAAGGTACCCACGTTTGCTGCTTCAGACAGGCGTAGCACAGTAGTGCATAACATCGGCATTAGCGGTTCGTGGAGATGGACAACGTCAAAATGTTCAGCTTTGAGCACCGGCTTTATCCTGGAGGACAGCCACGGTGATATGGTAACCCGGCAGATGGAGCCACTGGCCGGGACAGGACGGGGCTTGCCTATGGGTATGAATCTATCGCCAAAACTGGGGATAGCTTTAGAGGCGGGGGCAATCACTTTGACCTCATGCCCCATCCGGGTAAGGTAATATTCCAGCGAGGAGATATGATTGGTTACCCCACCCGGAAAAGCAAAGTCATATGGTGAAACCAACGCTATCTTCATAAGCAGCTACCTTGAGAATCTCTCCCGAGCTAACTCAAGCTATCACTTTGAAGGCCGAGCCTTCTCTACCGCTGGTTTGGTGCTAGCGATGAACTCCTCCACCATCTGGCGAGCCTCGTTATCAGTGTATTGAACGGGGGGTGATTTCATGAAGTAGGCAGAAGGAGCCATCAGTGCTCCCTTTAACCCGCAGTCCCGGGCAAGTTTACAGCACCTTATGGCATCGATAACCACTCCAGCCGAGTTGGGGCTATCCCATACCTCGAGCTTTAACTCCAGGTCGAGAGGAACATCGCCAAAGGTGCGTCCTTCCATCTTAATATGGCAAAATTTACGGTCGGTCAACCAGGGAACATAATCACTGGGACCCACGTGGATATTATTGGGGTCCAGCTTATAATCTATTTGAGAGGTAACCGAGGTGGTTTTAGATATCTTCTTAGATTCGAGGCGCTCACGCTCCAGCATGTTAAGGAAGTCGGTGTTGCCGCCAAAGTTCAATTGATAGGTTCGCTCCAGCTTGACTCCCCGGTCTCTAAACAGCCGGGTAAGAACACGGTGGATGATAGTCGCGCCAACCTGGGATTTCACGTCATCACCTATAACCGGGAGCCCCTTTTCGGTGAAGCGCTGCTGCCAGTACTGCTCTCGGGCAATGAAAACTGGGATACAGTTAATAAAGCCGCAGCCAGCCGCCAGCACTTGCTCAATATACCATTTGGTTGCCTCTTCGCTACCCACCGGCAGATAGTTAAGCACCACGTCTGTCTGGGTCTCTTTAAGGATTTTAACAATATCAGCGGTCGGCCCGGGTGCTTTCTCTATGATTTGAGACAGGTATTTACCCAGGCCGTCGTGAGTCATGCCGCGATTAACTTTAACACCTGTAGTGGGCACCTCACAGAACTTGAAGGTATTGTTGGGTGCGGTGAAAATTGCCTGGGCTAAGTCCTTACCCACCTTGTTTTTGTCAATATCGAAGGCAGCGACGAACTTGATATCGCTTACATGATATCCCCCAAGATTAACGTGCATCAATCCAGGTACAAATTCGCTCTCTTTCGCATTCTCATAATAGTGAACACCCTGAACTAACGATGACGCACAATTACCCACCCCTATTATGGCTACGTTTATGTTACCCAAAACTCATACCTCCTATGCCTATTAAATCTGGCAAGATACCTAAGCCGGTCTTCTTTCGTCGGCATTGGTTCACCAAGCAAGAGTGTTCCATCGTCAGTCGAGGTGGTTGTATACCCATTAATTGCTGATAAAGAGGTTTACTGGTATTCCCCGCTCAACACCACCCCTGAAACCCTGAGGGTACAAGAACTGGGGGTGTGGGGCATGCTAGTTACTAAAATAACGCACCGTAGACCGAGTTGTAAAAGCCTCAATCTAGCCACACCCACACCCCCGTGTTCCACTTTAGCATAATTCCGATCTGATTAGCCTACACGAGGGCTGCTGGTCAGCCCTTGCCAATCCTGAATACTTTAGTCCCACACGCCGGGCATACCCCTTGGGTGGCTGGTCTCTTGTTCTTGAGGGTAACCCGCTGTGGATTCCTTATCTCTACCTTCTTCCTGCATTTAAAGCAATACGCTTCCAACCTGCACCTCCTTTTAGAAAGTAGAGGCTATCCAATTTTCCCGTGTCAAAACTTCTGCTTACTTAGAAGAACGGTACTTTGGGCGCCTGGAAAACAGTGTTAACAATAAAGACTGTCCCGGCATAGATGACCATTAAACCGAAAACGAGGAAGCAGTAGCCGGAGATAGCCATTGGTAATGTGCCAAAGGGCGCTCCAGTCAGCATACCCCAAGACAAGCACGCGAGTCCTACGCCAAGTACAATGAAGGCAATGAATACGAACCAAGAAGCCTTGCTGAGACCGGGCAAGAACAGGAAGAACAATAGCGAGGTACCGGCGGCGAAATAGCCAACAACGCTCAGATCAGGCGGTCCTCCCGTGGAAATCTGGAACCAAGTAGCGGCGAGAAATATGAAGCCCAGGCCAAACCAGATAAGGCCGCCAAATACCATGTTAATCGAGCCGAATAGTATATCACCTCTCCTGAGTTCGACTGCGCCACATATCATAGTGGGTATACCGCAGGCAATAAGGAGGACGGCAACTGCCGGTACGGCTCCTGCCGTTACTAAGCCTGTTAGCAGGGCAAAAACGCCCAAACAGGCTACGCCTACCAAGTAGACTACTGCCGGTGTCGCCATCGCCCATTGTGGACCTTTCTCTTCAGCCATTTAAAATCCTCCTTTTGTGTGTTCGGCTGGCTGTACGTGTTATTTCACATCTGGCATCACCCCCCGGTAGTAAATTGTTCGCCCACGGTGCGGGATATCAGCTCTTTTTATGCCAGTGCCACAACACCTGCCACCCACCCCCAATATTTCTCTCGTCAAATTCCCTATCTAATATTGTTTGAACTATATCCCTATTGTACCCAACTTGTCAAGACCTTTTGACTGTTCTGCGAGCAAATTTAGGGAATTTAGCACTTTTGCCAGCTACATATCGGTGACAAAGACCTTCTCAGGTTGCCACTGACCTCTTTCCTGGTCAAAGCGCACCACAGCCAGAAATCGCCCATCACGGGTGTAGACACGGGAGTGATTCTCCTCCGAAGCCTGTGGGACGCTGTCATTGCTTTCCAGAATCAGGGGACGCCCGTTCTTCACAGCACGCCCGGTGTCATCATCAACCACCATAGCCGACCAATGCGAGAGTACCGTATCTATAGGGTAAACAAGGTTTTGCCAATAGCCATGTCGAAACGCATGCTCGAGTTGAGGCATTGAAACCGAGTCCTGTATGTCGAAGGGACCACATCTCAGGCGAACCAGACTCTTCAGGCTAGCACCGCAGCCCAGTGCTTCTCCTAAATCGTAAGCTAGTGAGCGGATATACGTTCCTTTGCTGCACTCTACTTCTATAGTGGCTACAGGTGGTTGCCACTGTATCAGCTTCAAGCTGTAAATCCTAATCCGTCGGCTTGGTCGCTGGATATTGATACCAGCCCGTGCCAGTTGGTAAAGGGGCTTCCCCTGGTGTTTCACGGCACTATACATTGGGGGAGTCTGCCATGTCGGGCCGCAGAATAAGGCAAGGGTCACTTCCAGTTGCTCACGGCTGACCCCCGAAGGGTCTCGCCTAGCAGTAATCCTGCCAGTAGCATCGTAGGTATCTGTAGATATACCCAGTTCGATCTCAGTCCGGTAAGTCTTGGTAGTATTGACCAAGAACTCGGTAATACGTGTACCCTGACCAAGACAGATGGGCAAAACACCGGTAGCTATGGGGTCAAGAGTGCCAGCATGCCCGGCGCGGTGTTCTCCACTCAGCCGCCTCACCACAGCCACAATGCCGAAAGATGTCTTACCCTGTGGCTTGTTGATGTTTAGTATGCCGTCCACAATCAATCTCTGTGGGGTTGGGGTGTGCTATCGATACTAACCTGGTCAATAAGCTCTATGATGCGGACGCCTCGTTCGATAGAATCATCCCAGTAGAAGCTCAGTGTGGGGATGCGTCGTAGCCTCAAGCCCCTTGACAGTTCGTTGCGGAGGAAACCTGATGCCGCTGACAGTGCACTGAGCATCTCCTGCCTATCCTCCACACCATGGATAGAGCTTACGAATACCTTAGCATATCTCAGGTCAGAAGATGCGGAAACTTGGGTTACAGTAACAAAACTGCCAAGTCGCGGGTCCTTGACTTGGCGCTGGAGCAATTCGCTGAGTTCGCGGCGGATAAGGTTGTTCACTCGCTCAATGCGATGTGCCATAGTTACGCTCCCATTAGAGGACTACTCCCTAGCCTCAGTCCGGAAAGTCTCTAATACGTCACCGACCTCAAAGTCGTTGAAGTCTTTGAGGCCTATGCCACACTCGTAATCGCTGGTAACTTCTTTAACATCATCTTTAAAGCGTCTGAGACTGACTACGGTGGATTCAGCCACCACCTGCTCCCCACGCAGTACTCTAATTGAGGCCCCCAAAGTGATTTTACCTTCCCTCACGTAGGTACCGGCCACTTTTTGCTTCTTGCCACTGGGGAATATGGCCCGTACCTCGGCTCGCCCGTCGATAACCTCCACGTAGGAAGGTTCCAGCATACCCTTAAGTGCTTTACCTACATCGTCTACCAAATTGTAGATGACTTCATAAAAGCGGATAGACACACCCTCTACCTCAGCCAATCGCCTCGCTCCCGGTTCGGAGCCGGTATTGAACCCTATGACAATCCCCTTAGAGGCAACAGCCAGCATGATGTCACTCTCAGTGACATTGCCGCTGCCGCTATGAATAACTCTAACTTTGATATCTTCAGTTCCCAGCTGTTCCAGGGAGTTTCTAATTGGCTCAATACTGCCTTGAACATCGACCTTGAGGACGATAGCAAGCTCCTTAACCTGGCCGGCACTTACCTGGTCATACAGATTCCTCAGGCTCACTGACTTTGGCACAGGTGAAGGCCCAAGTTGCCCTTCAGCTTGGAGCTTTTGTATCAGAGCCCGTGCCTCATGCTCGTTAGCCACGACAGTTAGTGTATCTCCCACCTGAGGCACACTATTTAAGCCGAGGAGTTGCATCGGAGTGGAGGGCTCAGCCTTTTTCACCCGCTTGCCTGTATAGTTAAACATGGCTTTTACCCTGCCCCAAGTTGTACCAATTACAACGGTATCACCAAGCTGCAGTGTTCCTGCCTGAATGAGTACTGTAGTCAGCGGTCCCTTAGTCTTGTCTAATCCCGCTTCAATAACTACCCCTGTAGCTGACTCAGACGGGCTTGCCCTAAGGTTCTCCATCTCAGCCACAAGCAGAAGGTTTTCCAATAAATCCTCAATACCTATTTTCTCTTTCGCTGAAATTGGTACGGATACCACATCGCCTCCCCACTCCTCAATCAGTAGACCGGCATCAGCCAGCTGCTGCTTGACTAGGTCGGGGTTAGCATTGTTTTTATCAATCTTGTTAATAGCCACTACGATGGGCACACCGGCCGCCCGGGCATGGTCTATGGCTTCTAGGGTTTGCGGCATTACCCCATCGTCAGCAGCTACCACCAGAACAGTGACGTCAGTCACCTGAGCTCCGCGAGCTCGCATAGCGGTAAAGGCTTCATGCCCAGGGGTATCCAAGAAAGTGATCTTCTGTCCGTTTACCTCTGCCTGATAGGCACCGATATGTTGAGTAATACCTCCAACCTCAGTGTCCATTACATTGGTTTGTCGAATGGCATCCAGGAGCCTCGTCTTGCCATGATTAACATGTCCCATGACAGTAACTACGGGCGGTCGTGGCTGCAGACCGCTGTCTGTCTCACCCGCGGGCTGCTGGCGCCTTCTGATGTCAGCAGCTAACCTCTCGGCCTCTCTTGGCTTTAATTGGGTTTCATAACCAAATCCCGCCGCCACCGTTGCCGCCACCTCATAATCAATCACCTGATTGATGTTAGCCATAACACCGTTTCTCATCAGTTGCTTGATAATGGCGACGGGGGTAGCCGGCAACATGTCAGCCAACTGTCGCACACTTAACTGGTGAGGAAGCTCGATGACGTTTGCCTTCGGTGGCGACGGAGATTCGCTGGCTTTCTTTGCTGAAGGCTTCCGAGTCCCACCCGTTTCCTTTGCTGAAGGCTTCCGAGTCCCACCTGTTGCCTTTGCTGAAGGCTTCCGAGCCTCACCCGTTTCCTTTGCCTTGGTCACTAATCAACTCCTTATAGGAAGGTCTCGAGCATATATTCAGATTATAGAGACGCTCTTCCCAGCTTTTCAAACTAGATTTTCTATGGCGGCAATTAGCTGTTGTTTGCTATCCGCAGGAAGCGTAGCCTGTAAAGCATGCTCCAGGCGGTTACCTTTCAGTCCGGTCTCCCAGCATTCAGGACACAGATAAGCGCCACGCCCTGCCTTTTTGCCCGTAGTATCAACCTCTACGCCACCGGTAGAAGTGCGGACTAAGCGGATTAGCTCTCGCTTAGTCCGTACCCTGCGGCAGGCTATGCAAGTGCGCTGAGGTATATGCTTCCTAGTATTCTTCATCGTCATCATGGATTTCTACGCCTCGGCGCCGCCTCTTGACCTTGATGCCATCCTCGGCCATGTCCTTGCTTGGGGTACCTTTCTTCTTTTTCCTTTGTTTGGCTTCTGGCCTAGCCGGTACGGGTCGTAGAATGTCCTCAGCAAACCGGACTTGAGGTTTCTCTTCCGCCGGCTCTGATTCAAGAGGAATCGGCGGCGAGATGGTCTTGGCATCAAGGATTGGTAGCGGTTCACCCTCCTCTACCCCGGTTGGTTCGGTAACTGCCTCAGCAGCCGGTACTTCGACTGGGACCTCCTCACCGGATACGGCCACTTCCTCGGCTTCAGTCAAGACCCCGGCTTCGGCTGCCTTTTCCGCCTCAGCTGCTGAAGCGCTCTTGATATCGATGCGCCATCCGCTAAGTTTAGCCGCCAGTCTAACATTCTGCCCCTCTTTACCGATGGCTAACGAAAGCTGCTTATCAGGGACGATTACGGTAGCTAATTCCCCGGTACTGTCCAGCTCTACGCTTAAAACCTGAGCCGGGCTGAGAGCATTAGCGATGAAGGTAGCCGGGTCTTCGTCCCACATGACGACATCTATCTTTTCCCCATTTAGCTCACTGACAATATTCTGTATCCTGATACCACGAAGTCCCACACAGCAACCCACCGGGTCAATGCCCTCTTGCCGTCCGGCTACAGCTATCTTGCTCCGGTAGCCCGCTTCACGGGCAATCGATTTTATTTCCACTGTCCCGTTATAGACTTCGGGGACCTCCAACTCAAAAAGCCGACGGAGCAAATCCGGGTGGGAGCGGGAAACCACCACCCGGGGCCCGCGGCTAGTCCGAACTACTTCTGAGAGGTATACCTTAACCCTTTGACCAATCCGGTACCTCTCGTTGTGCGTCTGCTCAGACGCCGGCAGTACTGCCTCAGTCCTGCCTAAGTCAATCAAGATCTGCTTGGGCTCAAGACGGTGCACCACTCCGGTGACAATATCGCCCTCTTTGTCGGTGTATTCCTCAAATATGGCGCTATGCTCTGCTTCGTGAAGACGCTGCAGTATGACTTGCTTTGCCGTTTGGGCTGCAATGCGCCCGGCATTTCGCGGTGTGGCTTCCACCTCAATAACGTCATCAATCTGAGCGTCTGATTTAACTCGCCGTGCGTCCTCTACTGATATCTCGCGGCGAGTATCCGTAGGCACTTCAACCACCGTCTTCTCGGCCCAAACCTTGACACCGCCAGTATTGGTATTAATCTTAACGCGGATATTCTGGTTAGCGGTAAAACTATCCTTCCGGTACGCCGATACCAGCGCTGCTTCTACCGCCCCGAGAACCACTTCTTTAGAGAGGTTCTTCTCGGCTGAGATTTGGGTAATAGCGATGAGAAAATCGCTCTTCACCTCAGACTAAAACCTCCAGTAATACTGTTTTCTCCATACAACAAAAAAGTGGGAATCAAACCCACTTACCTTCTCTAAATCTTGCTTGCCGTGATTAGTATACCACAATGGTGCTCATGATGCAAGACCTGTCACTTGACCGGACTTGGTCATGGGGGTGAGTTTCCTGTGCGGCTTCAGCCTAGCTTTTGCCTTTGTCTCACAAAAAAGATGACCAGCAGTGATAAGGGTAAGAGGTATATCTCGGGCATGTATGGGGGAGCATAGGTGACAATAAAATCAGCCGGCGGGTTAAACCAAGGTCCCCCTTCTCCGCCTGGAATGGACCTGGCTATCCTCGCCCATATTTCCATCCCAGCTACAATCCATATCATTACGCTTGCCACTACTGACTTGGCCAGTTGATGAATCTGCAGGGAATTTTTAACGGACGATAGGTAAATCAAACCGGCGCTGACAAGAATAATTGCTCGCCACCAGAGCCACATACCCGATATTTCCAGCGGCCCCCAAGCCACCCCTTCAGTACCGGCCGTGACCATCACTACTAGCTCTATCACGCCAAAGACCAGTACGATGAGTCCAAAGACGGCAAAATATACGCCCCCGAAGGTTGACCTGTTAACCATTAAGCTACTCCCAAGCCTATACCTATTAGATGGAGCAAGCCTCCATAGATAAAAACAACCACAATAAGGGCAAAAACAGTGGCCAGGAATTCCTTCCAGCTCTCCTCTTTCATCATCATGATAAACGTAGCCAGACAGGGGAAGTAGATCGTGAGCAGGACCACTGAAGTGAACATCTGCCAGGGGGTCATCTCAATACCGCCGAGCATGCCTACTGCCAGGTCTTTTCTCAGAAAACCGGCTACCAGAGGGGCTATTGTTTCGCTGGGTACCCCGAAGGCCTTGGTCAATACCGGAGCCAGCGCATTGGCCAGCCAGTCCATAGCCCCGGTCAGAAACATAACGGCCACAATGACACTGCCCAGCAGAACAAAGGGAACACCGAGACTGATGAAATGTAACATCCTCATCCAGAGCTTCCGTCCTATGTTCCGCCAGGACGGTATCTGATACACGGGGACATCCATTAGGATTTCAGGCGATTCCCCAGGCCAGAGCTTATTGAGGATGAAACCAACACCGAAATAACCTATACCCAGCGCCAGGAAGACCCAACCTATCTGGTCGGGGATTAACTGCCGCATGACCCCTATCTGGGCGCCGCAGGGAATAAACATGGCCAGCAGGGTCAGCATCATGAAGCGTTGCTTCCTGGTTTCGAGAGGTCTGGTAGCCAGCACTCCGGGAACATTACACCCCAGAGCAAGTACGGCGGGCACAATGGCGTAACCATGAAGTCCAATCTTGTGCAGCACTGTATCAACCAGAACTGCCAGCCTGGGCAGATATCCGACATCTTCCAGGAGAGCAAACACGAGGTAGAAGGCGGCTATTGCCGGCAGGACCACGCCAAAGGCAACAAAAAGTCCGCTGGTGAGCGTGCCAAAGGCTTCAAGACTGGTTTTGGCCAGGGGGTCACCGACCAAGATGAAATAGAGCCAGGTGTTCTTCCCTGGAAAAACAGCCTGAATCCACGGCAGAAAGTGCCCATCGAAAAGCTTGGTAAGAAAGCCGTCGGTAATCAGAGTCCCGGCAAATTCATTGAAAAATGCCCAGAAGCCGTATAGTACAGCGATGGCAAAGGGTATGCCGGTCACCGGTTTGACCGTGATGTCAGCCAGTGCGTCTCTCAAAGTAGGCTCGTAGGTACCGAGCTCTACCGTTTCTTTTGATATTCTGTCTACCAGCTCCCATCTCTGTTCAGCCGTAAGTTGCATGGTTAGTGTGCCCCGGTACCAGTTCCCGCCTTCTTGACTATTTCTTCCACCTCGACAGGCACGGCGTCCTTCATTCTCGATACCAGTTCCTTAAATCCCTCGCCTCTTGCCGCTACTGTGGGCACTACCGGGATACCCAGAATCTGCTCCAGCTTTCCAGCATCTATCTTTACGTTGCTCTGCTTGGCCATATCCCACATATTGAGGGCAATTAATACCGGGTAGCCTTTCTCGATGATTTCCAGGGCTAAGTAGAGACCCCGCTCCACCTTGGTAGCATCAATCACGCACACCACCAGGACGTCCTCCGCTTCCTCAAGCATCTTCGCGGCGACCTCTTCCGCTCTGTCCTTCGGCTGCAGGGAAAAGGTGCCGGGGACGTCTATAATTTCAAACTCTTCGCCCTCTACGCGCATGCGTCCCTTAGTATAATCAACCGTGGTCCCGGGATAGTTCGATTCAGCCACACTGGTACCCGCCAGGCGGTTGAAAATCGCCGATTTGCCAACATTCGGCTGACCCATCAGTAACACCTTTTTCATTCTTCGACCTGTACTATTATTGTGTCAGCCAGACCCAGGCCAAGAGACGTAGTGGTTCTATCCACGGTAACCACCACCGGCCCTCTAATCGGCTGTCTGGTCAGCATCTTGATTCTCTTACCTTCCCTGATTCCCATACCTGCTATCTGCTGTCGTAATCCACCTTGAATTCGCACTATCACTCCCTTCTGGTCATAGTCCATCTCCGACAGCTTTCTTTCCACGGCCAGCACCGGTGTTATCACGACTTTCTGTGCCATACCGCGTCCGAGGGTAATCACACTCCGGTCAACCTCAATGGTCACCGGTCCCAGGTCAGATATCACCCTTACCACTTTGCCTTCAGACAGACCTCGTAAATGTAGCTTCTCCCTTAAGCCTCGTCCCCCCCCGATTGCCACAATCCTGGCTGTGTCCCCAGGTTTAAGCTGGCTTAACGTCATCTAGTACAAACCTCCGGGCATAATGTATGACACCTTGGCATGAGTACCGTTTTCCCCTTCTCAGCCTGACTTCGGCCGGATGAGAAGCGCCCCTTTACCCTTTTTCCGAGCACCTTGTCCCGCCGGGAAGCCGTCCGTCATGCTCGAAGTAATGATTGAAGACTCTCAACCACTCGGGTTGCCCCTTGGGGCGCGTGCTCACGAATTCTACGAACTTGGCCAACCGCTCCACTGTAGCCGAGCTCAGGTAGTGCTCCACCTTGCAAGCGTCTTCGGCCGCAGTCGTGGGGTCAACATTCAGTATGTCAGCCAAGAAGTGCCGCAAAGCCTCGTGGCGATGGAATATATTCTCAGCCACTGCTTCACCTTCGGCAGTAAGCTCCACGTACCCGTACCTTTCATGCCTGACCAGGCCGTCCTGCGCCAGTTTCTTCAGGGCAGCGCTAACACTGGGCTTTTTTACACCTAAGGACTTACTAACCTCCGTTACCCTTACTCCCCGGCTACCCTCGCTGAGCATCATTATCGCTTCCAGGTAATCTTCCATACTGGCAGAATGCGTTACGACCATCTCCGCCTCCGCTCAATGTCGCTGCTCATAAAGTGTTAGACGCGTCTAACACTTTCGAAAAATTATAAGATATTAGCCTATTCTTGTCAAGTTCCGCACACAAATATACTGGTGGAAGACGGCTGACCCGATTACTTGAGCAGAACGATGTGGCTTTGCCACTGGGGTAGGGTTTGAGGAAAATCAGAGCGGAAGTGAGCACCCCGGCTCTCTTCTCTAAGCAGAGCGGCTTCTGTTACCAATCGACCGCACAATATCAGGTAGCTCAGTTCATAAGAGGCACGGTCTGTAGGCTTGGGTAACGAACTCTGCCAGCTGGCCAGGACGTCAGCTGCCTCGGTCAGGCTTTCCCGGTTGCGTATGATGCCCACCTTATCCCACAGCAGCTTTTGCAGCCTGGACAGGCTAGGCGAAGGCACAGTTTTAGCGGTTTGCCTTTCAATGAGTGTGTGACGAATATCCGAGCGTTCAGCGCTAGGTACTACCTCGGCTGCCTTCTCAATCCTATCCATGATTCGCCTGACAAAGACGAGTACCTCAATCATTGAGTTTGAGGCCAGACGGTTTGCCCCGTGGACTCCGGTGCAGGCGGTCTCACCAACTGCGAATAGTCCGGGGATATCGGTTTCCCCCCAGATATTAGTCCTGATACCTCCCATCGTATAGTGAGCGGCCGGAGCTACCGGTATCAGGCGTTTGGTAATGTCCAGCCCGTGGTCCAGGCAAAAGCGGTAGATATGAGGAAACCGGGTGGTCGTGGTGTGACGCGGCAGGTGGGTGGCATCGATAAATACCCGGTCGGCCCCCGTCTTGTTCATCTCGTAAACTATACTGCGGGCTACCACATCCCGTGGTGCCAGGTCACCCTGAGGTGCGTAGTCCGGCATAAAATGATGCCCTTTCACATTGCGCAGTATCCCACCCTCACCCCTGACTGCCTCCGAAATAAGAAACGGGGTTACCCCGGAAAGACGCAGGGCAGTAGGATGAAACTGAAAGAACTCCATATCGATAATCTCAGCCCCGACGTTAAAGGCAAGGGCTATACCATCGCCGGTAGCTATTTCCGAGTTAGTACTGAACTTATACAGCTGTCCAGCGCCACCTGTAGCTAAAATCAGGGAGCGACAGCCGTATTCCTCGATGGAACTGGTACGGCAGTCGAAAGCCCTTACTCCGCAGAGCTTCCCCTTTTCCATTAGAAGCTCGGTAGCCAGACAGTCCTCAAGCACCTGAATCTTAGCTTCGCGCACCCTTCTGGCCAGCGTGACTTCAATATGCTCACCGGTAGCATCGCCGCCGGCGTGCAGAATACGGGGAACACTGTGCGCTGCCTCCATGGTAAGGGCAATCTGTCCATCAAGGGTATCAAACGGCACGCCGAGATTGACCAAATCGGCGATGCGGTCGGGAGCCTCGTCTACCAGGATGCGTACTGCCTCCTCATTGCACAGGCCGTCACCAGCAGCCACCGTATCTTGAAAGTGAAGCTCAGGGGAATCATTCTTGCCTATGGCAGCGGCGATACCCCCCTGGGCATACCTGGTATTGCAGTCATCGATGCTGCCCTTGGTTATAATGAGTACAGTAC
>CAZMZA010000027.1:0-15667 GCA_964570635.1 uncultured Dehalococcoidales bacterium | reverse complement strand
CATCAGTGCCAGGCAAAACTTCGACTACTTCCAATCCCGGTTCTGCCTGATAGGTCATTCTCACGTACCGCTGGTCTTTGAGTATAGCCAGGGAGCGTGTCTCTTCAGTGAATTCCTGGCTGACAGTGTGCTCGAGCTGGCTGAGAACCGCCTGATTATCAATCCGGGCGGTGTCGGGCAACCACGAGACGGTGACCCCAGAGCCAGCTACGCTATCTATGACAGTGAAGCCAGGTCCATCCACCTCTACCGTATACCCTACGAGATTGCTGCCACGCAGTCGAGAATGACGGAATACGGGTTGCCCAGACACCTGGTGGCACGCCTGAGCTACGGCGTATAAAGCCGCCCCATGACCCACATCGGGATAGCACGGCAAGAAGTTAAGGCCCGGCTACCTAGAGCTGCAGCGTGGTGAATCCCCTTTTAGCCAGTTTCTGAGTGGTTACCAGCAGTGCCTCGGCATCGTGATTTTGCTGAGACACTGAAACTATGAGCGCCGGTGGGGTTACATGCCCGGCAACCTGCAAAAGGGTGGCGGTCGCCGAGTGGTTCTTGGCGGCTTCCTCCAGCGCCCGGTACTCAAAGTTGAGCACAGCTAATAACCGCTGCGCCGGTTCTGATGTCGCCTGTCTCAGCCTTGTAATATCCCTCCTGAGCCGGGCGACGTCGGGTGGCTGCAGATAACGATAGGCTAGTTCTATCGGGGTGATAGCCTTCACCAGTGACAGCGTCTGTTTCAGCGTCTCCCTGGGGTGGGTAACAATGGTGGTAAGGACAACCTTCTCGTGGTCGTAAACCCCCAGAGCGGCGGGGATTGTCTCACGGGCCAGAGTCAGTGCCGTAGTTATCAAATTAAAGGCCAGCTTGTCCGCCTCTTCAGCATCGCTAACCGAGAGGTTGACAGCGATGATGGCTGCCTGCTGGGTAGACAAGATGCACTCTTTCACTATCAGCTGGCCCAGCTTCAGAGTATGTTTCCAGTCTATATCCCTTAGCTGGTCACCCGGCTGATAAGCCCGGCTGTCAAAGTACTCTACGCCTCTCTTTGGCACTCCGGTAGTATAGCGCACGGGTACGACATCCACATCAACCCCACCCCCGGTCTGTTCCAGATACCTCAATGCCAGCCACTCGGCATATTTCGCCCGGGGGATTACGTGTAGCTCCACGGGCTCCACTATCTGGTTTACCTGAACAAAACCCCGAGGGTCCGTGACCGAAACCCGGAGCTTGGGCATTGACGGACCGGAGAGAGGCGGGGTAACGGTAAGACCCAGCTCAATCCCGGCTTCATCCAGCGCAAACCTTTGCGGTCTGAGTCGGACCCACGGGTCAACCGGGGTCAACCGGCAGTACAGCCTCATAGATGCCGCCCCGGCAGCGTGCAGGGAAATATCAGCCGAGGTACCGGCAATAATCCGCTTCCATACAGGAGAAATATCGAGGGGCAGCCACGATACCCCCCGTAAGACCCGTATCAGGGTGAAAAGTAAGTAGCCAGCAAGTATGACAGCGGTGAACAGCAGGACGCGGTTATCAATGACGGCCGATACCAGCAGCATAGCCAGTACCACAACCAATAGAGCCCTGGTCACCGGGGTCATGTATCTCCACTTGGTGCCGTGGACCAGGGGTGTCTCTTGAGCATATTGCCGCAGGGCGTAGTCCAGAAGGTATATGGCGGGGGCAAAAGATAATGCCACCACAAACTGCAGCAGCGCCGAGGGTAGCGGTGCGGCATGAATCAGGTAGTCCAAAGACGGGGACAGCAACAGTGGTAGGAGAAACATAACTGCCAGGATGAGAGTTATGTTGAAACGGGGTGGCAGAGGACGGAAGATAACTCCCAGTACCACCAACAACAAGACCAGAGCCAGTGGAGAGTAAGGAAGCGACGACAGAACGGCAGCTGCTAGCAAGAGAAGCAGCAGGTATATCTGACAGACCAACCTTAAGGATAATTTACTCATGACTCTTTTGGTACCGGAACCTCGTTAGCTACCTGGTTGATGACAGCCTCAGGAGTAACGTCCTCCATTTCAGCCTCGGCAGTGATTTTAACCCGATGGTAAAGTGCTGGAATGAGCAGCTGCTTCACATCATCGGGGATGACAAAATCCCTCCCCTGAATAAAGGCCAGCGCCCTTGACCCCCTGAACAGGCTTATGCCCGCCCTGGGGCTGGGACCAAGCAACACATCAGAATGGTGGCGCAGGCGGTCAACGATAGTAACAATGTAGCCCCGCAGGCTATCGGCGATATGTACCTTCTTAACCTCCCGTTGCAGCTGGAGAATATCGGCCAGGGTGGCTACGGATGAAACATTTGGTTCGGAGATTTGGTCAATGTCCCGCAGAATCTGGTCCTCCTCCTGGCTAGTGGGAAAGCCGCTCCATACCCGGAACATAAAGCGGTCACTCTGAACATCGGTAAGAGGGGAAGTCCCGGCACCACCGTAGGGTATCTGACTGGCAATGACAATGAACGGCGGCTCCAGCTGGTGGGTTTCCCGCTCAATGGTAACCTGCTGCTCCTGCATCGCCTCAAGAAGAGCCGCCTGGGTGCGAGGGGTGGTGCGGTTCAGCTCGTCAGCCAGAATCACGTTAGCGAATATAGGGCCGGGCATAAATGACGAACCACCCTCAGGACGGTAAAGATAGAAGCCGAGAATATCGGCGGGCAGCATATCGGGCGTACCCTGAATCCTCTTGAAGGTACCGCCAATGACCTGGGCAAAGGTACGGCCAAGGGTAGTTTTGGCCGTTCCCGGAAGACCCTCAAGTAGTACATGCCCCTGGCTGAGCAGGGCTACCAGGAGGAGCTCCTTTGTCTCTTCCTTGCCTATTACCACCTTGGATACCTCGGCAGTAACGTTGCGCAGTATTTCCTGTCCCTTATCCCGCTCTGTAGTCAACATCGTCTCCTTTCTCGAGTATTTGGCCACCTGCCCCGCCTCTCCCGGCACGCCATACGGGTAGCAGCGCTACGGCCAGTGCCAGTACCACCAGACCTACTGCCCCAGCCGGGCGGGAAAAGTAGCTACGGATGGAAGCCAGCAGGCTCTTGGACTGGGAAAAGTTTGACGGTAACAGGTGCGACTGGTCAATAAGAAGCCCAGACCGGCTGATAGCAGCAATGTTTTGAATCAGGGCGTAGTTGTCCTCAATAGTCGCCATACTGTTAATGAATATGCTGGGGTCAGAGATGAGTATTACCCTGCCATTGCCCAGACTATGCTGGGAGATTACCGGCAGCGGACCGGCAGGCTCGCCTTCATCCTGGGACTCGTTGTCATCTAGGTCAAGAAAGCTGAATACGGAGGACAGGGCCAGGGCGTCATCATTTTCAATATCAATAAGGCAGGTGGCATGGTTAAGGACCAGGCTCTCGATATCACTGGTCACGGGGCTGGGGACAAAGCGAGAAATCCGCGGTAACCACTTACTTTTATAGTTAGAAAACGGGTCAAGGAGTGCCTGCCCTGAAAACCGTACCTCAAGCCCCAGGTACTCCAGAACCTGGTTGCCATAGCCATAGTCATCGGCTAGAACCAGAGTGCCGCCCTGAGTAGCAAAACGGTGTAGCTCTTCGAGTTCGGCAGGAGTGAAATCAAGGTAAGGAATAAGGATAAGGGTCGACCCCTCGGCTATCACAGGCAGGTCGGACAGGGAGTAGATAGGCTCGGCCAGATAATTGAAGCTCATGTCCTCAAGCCCGTTCCAGAAGGGATTATCGGCCCGGAAGTCGTCGCTTGGCGGAAGGAACCATACGACCAGGGCCAGCACCACAATCAAGGCTGCGGTGACCACCAATAGAAACCTACGCAAGTTCACTACGCAGCTCCTTTTGCACAGCAGTGGCCAGTAGCTCGGCTCTACCGGCTGTATCCTCATCAAGCCTGTGGGCAGAGTAGAGAGCACTCTCAGCTATTGCCGTCAGCTCGGTAAAAGGCTTAACCGCCGCAGATATTTGCGGAGCGGCAAAACCAAGGAACTCCCTGAGTGTGACATTCGGTGCCATAGCAACGCCGGTAACCTTCTCCACAGCCCTGAGACCACTTAAGTAGGCGGAGAGAATTCTGCCCTTGATGCCGGTGAATTCATATTGCGGCACTGGCGGAGCAACAGCAGGCAATTCTGGGAGTTCAACCTGAGGGATAACCATTGCTTCCCGTCGCCTGGGGAGTCTGGTTCTGAACCTGCCAGATACCAGCAGTCCCAGGGAGACGAAAGCAACCAGTATCACCCCTATATGTGCCGGGTTTATGGTAAAAATATTTCTCTCTATCTCAAGAGAAGGGTACCAGGGTTCAACAGGTTCAATTATCATGGTTAACCCCTGGGGACCGACCAGAGATAGCTCAAAGGGTACCTCTATAGCAGTGGTAAAGCTGCCATCGGTGGACGTTCTAACTACGGTCGTGGACCCCCTGAAGTCAAGGCTTACCCTGGCACCCTCAACGGGAGTAAGGTCCTGGTATACCTTACCACTAATCTGAACTGTTTTAGGAATAACCGTAAGTGCTGGCACCCGGATTTCTGTCCGTATTGCCACCCCCGAGATAATAATGGGCAGGGTCTCAATATCGCCAGCATACCGCCCCTGGGGAGTGACTACCAGAGTCAGGCTATGCTTTCCAGCTAAAACCTGCCGCGGGGGGGTTACCTCAAGGCTAAACTCACCTTGTACTATTTCTTCCGCCAGCTGGGTATTATCCAAAAACACCTTAACTGTCCGGTCCACAGTGCCACCCCTTGAGCCAACCCGACCGCTAATAGTAATGGGCCTGCCGAGATAGGCAGCCCACGGTGCCGATACCTCAAGGAGGGTGGGGTAGTAGAAGCTGGTCTCGATTTCCATCAGGGGATTGAGCCCCAGGCTCTGCCGAAGCCGGTCAAGCTCATTGATAAGTTGCCTCAGCTGGGACAGTACTTCTTGCTGACGGTCATAGGCTTTTTTAAGCGGACTACTGGGTGCAGCAGTGAAAACACCCAGTTCCTCACCCAGGGCGTTGGCGGTCCTCGCCACGTCTTCCAGCAGAACCAGAGCGCTGTAGCTGGTTGTCTCAGCCTCGCTGAGCTTCCGCCTGGCTTCGTCCATCTGGTTATGGGCAAATAAAGTTGATGTCTCATCGAGAAGGGCTTCCAGGCTATTTATGGTAGCGAACAGCTGGCTGGAGAGCCGGTTGTACGAAGTAATGATATCGTGTATTCTATCCGGCATTTTGGCTTGTTCCAGCTCGGTGAGCAGGCTCTGAGCATCCTGGTACTGCCTAGTAGCCGTCAGGCCAAATATCTCGTTATAGAGGCGCAGTAGCAATGCCGAGTCTACTGACTCACTGACCGTAGCCGGATTCTGGTGAGGAACGTGGCTGGGCTGGGCAAGGCTGGAAAAACAGGAGGAAAGTACCGCCAGCAGCACCGCTATGGATAAGACAACAGCCAGCTTTTTCATAACTACTCAGACAATAGTACTGTCAACAGCGCCAAAAGGGGCAAGCTAAAGCTCCGACAGCCTCTTCAGACAAAATACTCGACAACCTGCAAGGATATGGCTAATATAAAGCCGCCAAAAAGTATACCACCAACCAGACTCAGACCCCGACGCGCTTTGGTATTGAAATACACGTACAGCTCGGTAACGAAAAGAGCCCCTATAATATAGAACATATAGTAGGTGTCGAGTGAGTCCACTCCAATGGCAACCATAATAACGGTAGTCAGCATAAGCAGGACAGCAACCGCCAGAATGTAGGAGTTATATATCTTCATTCCAGCACCTCAAGTTCAATAGAGCACTTCCTCCGTTGCTGCTCCTCCCGCCTGATGGTAACCGGCTTGTCCCAGGCTTCGGCAACTACGGAGGCAACCACCGAAGCTAGTGCCCCTCCCAGGCACTGTTGCGACCAGGTAGCTTTGTCTTCAATACGAGGGTTACGGATTTCGACGCTGATGTAGTTTTCATGGTCAGTTACCCTGGCTCCATCAGCGACACCCAGTATCCCGTTAAACAGAGAGTTAAGTGCCGATTCAATCTCGGCCAAGGTAGGACCCGGTCTCGACTCCAGCATACCAACGGCTGTAGTCCCGGCAGTAGTAACCAGCAGACCGACATCATCAGGGTTCGACCCATACTTAACCATAAGCCGGCGGGGGAGGACCTGGGTCATCTGGGGTAAGGAGGGGTTAGAGTGCAGGGGCAGAAGCGCCTGCGGTCGGCCACTGGTTAAAGAGGAGGGAAGATAGATAGCCTTGGCTTTAATCCCCAGCTCCTCCACCATAGCGGCCATGTTGTCAATCCCCGTTTCAAGGAGAAGGCTACTGACCTCAGGTGAGAGCTTGGGAACGGTGCTGCCCAGAACCAGCAAGATAAGGGACAGGATGAGCATGGCAATGCCCATAGCAGCTAGCCAGGTTATAAGGAAAATGAAGAAGGCTGACAGGGATAACAGACTACCAGCAACGAGTAGCCCGAGACCGGTCCAGGTATATAAGTTCCTGTTCAGCAACTTTATCCTCTCTCGAGAAACCCCTCAAGCTACATCAAGCAAGACTTCGAAGCAAAGTTCACCTGGTGTGCTGGGGTTTGCCTGTGGCTGTTGTGAAACTGCGGCGCCGAGAACCTCTCCAGGTTCAGAGTTCAAAGGTTATGCTAACCTCTGTCTCCGATACCTCCTCTCCCCCCAGTGGTTTGCCAGGCACGCTAAGAAGGTACAATAATTCCCCATCGGCCCCATGTACCCTCGCCTTGTAGTCCTCACTCAGCGAAAGCAACCTCGCTTTAGAGTCCGTCCACTCACCGACAAGCTCTCTGCCCACAGACAGGCTAATACCGGGGGTGCCATCTCGGATTACCATTGCTCTCACTGTCAGGGTACCCCGAACAGGCCTGTTACTGTCTTTAGGTTCTGACTCAGCCACCAGCACACCCTCGACCAATATGTGCTACCTCGTTCGTACTTTAGCATATAACTAGGTATATGTCTAGAAGCCGCCTATGAACCCCGGAGGCACTAACCCCACCACCCAGATAGCTACTCCGTGTTATCCAGCCGCGAAAGGTCAAACTTCATCCCGTCCCGGGCAGCAAGCACCCTGACCCCTGTCCTCTGGGACAGACCCTCGGCTATCTCCCACGGTCTCGCCCGCCACATCGTCATGCCGAAATGAGTCAAGATGGCCACCTTGGGCTTTAGTTCACCAATAATGCGCTCTGCGTCAGACACCGACAGGTGGTCAAGCGGGGGCTCTGACTCCAGTCTCAAGACGCTAATGATTAAAAGGTCGCCACCATAGCTCGTACACAGGCCGTCAAAATAGCGGGTATCGGCAATATAGGAGAAGGTATGGGTGCTGGTGTTGAAAACCATGCCATATGTTTCCACCCCGTGTATGTGCCGGACCGGGGTGGTAAATGAGACATTGCCCACAGAGTACGATTTGCCTTCCTTCAGTACCTCAACCCCCTCAAGATAGTCTCTCAGGTAGGAGAAGACCACCGGCTCCGCATCCAGGGCGTCAGCCGGGGCAAACAGCCAGCCGTGCTGCTTGAACCCGCCCTGGGTCATCGCCTCAACCATGATATTGACATCCGCCGAGTGGTCCAGGTGACGGTGCGACAGAATGACGGCACTCAGCTTATCGGGCCTGAGCTTTCTCTTGGTGGCCTGCACAATACAGCCCGGACCAGGGTCGAGAAGTATCTCGGTACCATCAAAGTGAAGCCAGAGCCCGCCCGAGGCCAGAAGCTGGGTAATCATCATGAACCTGGCGCCGCCTGTCCCCAGAAAGGTTATGGTTTCCGACAGACTCTCATCTTTCATCGCTAAAGGATTATAGAGTATAGTCATACCCTTCGGCAATTATCAGCCACGTTTTGACACTGAAGGGATAGACGACTAAAATAGCAACGACCAACCCGTAAAGGAGACCGACATGGAACAAATCTGGGCGCCGTGGCGCATACAGTATATTCAGATGGGAAAACCCGAAGGGTGCATCCTGTGCCAAAAACCGCGGGACACCAGCGACACCCCAAACTATATCCTGTACCGGGGAGATAAAAACTTTGTCATTATGAACAACTACCCCTATAACCCGGGGCACTTGATGGTAGCTCCTTACCGGCACGTAGCTACTTTGGAGGAACTAAATAGCGAAGAGCTACACGAGCACTTCGAAATAGTCAGCCGGAGCGTCAGAGTACTCCGGCAGGCGTTTAACCCCCACGGTTTTAACATCGGCATCAACATAGGAAAAGCCGCCGGTGCCGGCATTGAAGACCATATTCATACCCACATCGTACCCCGCTGGCCAGGCGACACCAACTTTATGCCGATAATATCTGACGCCAGAGTGATTCCTCAAGCCCTGGCTGATACCTACGAGCAACTGGCCGGCAAATTCTGAACCAAAGAGTGTCAAAGACCGACCGAGAAAGCCGGTAATTCTTCTCAGAATAGGCAGTTTGCTCACGCTGCTGCCTCTTTCGGCAGAGTAAGGTAAAAAGTACTGCCCTCCCCCGCCCTGCTCTCCACCCAGATTTGACCACCATGTGCTTCCACCAGTCCTTTGCAAATTGCCAGCCCCAGCCCAACACCACCTACTCCCGCGGTCGGCTTTTCCTCGGTGCGATACATGCGCTCAAATACCCTCTCCAGGTCTCCCGCCGGGATGCCTCCCCCCTGATCAGTTACGCTCACCAGCACCCCTTGCCCGGTTCGTCGAGCTGATACCACCACTGCTGTTCCCTCCTTAGAATACCGGGTGGCGTTGTCGATAATATTGTCCAGCACCTGCCGAATGCGCTTGGCATCAACGTTCATCCTTGGCAGTCTCCTTTCCAAGTCCAACACCATGTTGTGCCCGGGTGCCCTGAGCCTAGCCCCATCCACCACCTCCCGGACGAGCTTGGAGATACTGGTGGGAGCCTTCTCCAGCTTGATCAATCCTGCCTCCAAGTGGGACACATCCAGAATACGCTCCACAAGCCCGGTGAGCCTATCAGTGGCCCGGTCTATGGAACCAAGATGTGCCCGTTTCTCTTCAGGACTCAGCCTCTGGTCATAGTCCAGGAGCATGGTGCTATATCCCTTGATTGCTGTCAGAGGGGTACGCAGCTCATGGGAGACCACGGAAAGGAAGTCGCTTTTCAGCTTGTCCAGTTCCTCGTATTCAAATACTTGCTCCTCCGCCCGCTTACGTTCGGCTACTTCCTTCGCCAGTTCATCGCGTGTGGTGGCTACTAGGCTCAGACGGTCTGCTTCCAGCCTATTACGGTAATGAGTTAATAGAACAACTATGATTGAAATTACAGCGACAAAGAGAAAAGGCCCCATAATAAGACCAGCATAGGTCACCTGTGGAAAAAGGAGCGGGAGGAGCAGCATGCCGGTTAAAACGACTATCAACGTAATAACCAAGGCTCGCACTGAAAGCAGCATAATACCCAATAATATAGGCAGGATAACGTATATTAGTAGACCAGGATTGTCAGACCGGTAATAAGGGTTCACCCCCATCAAGTTGATGACAGTCGCGGCAAAAACTACCACCAGAAAAAGTCCCGTGGTAGATATTGCGGCTAACTTGAGGTATCCTGCCCGGTTCAGCCAGTAAAGCAAGGCAAGAAGAAGAGCTGTAATTAGCCCTATGAGAAACTCTGGCACTCGCCAGACGGGGTCAGCGGGGGTTAGTATGACCGACAAGAAGGCTGCCGGGAGGGTCAGCGCGATGAGCAACAGGAGCAATGTTGCCAACAGTCTTGACTGCCACTGCCGGTCAAGTTGACTGATACGGGGTGCAGGTCGCACAAGACCAGTCCACAAACCTGAGAGAAATCCCAGAGTAGATTTAGGGGCATATGTCTGTTTCATTAAGGCCCTCGCTGTCTTCCCCAAAAGCCCGGTAGCAGCCTTTGGGCATCTATTTTTACCGATAGGTAATTTTACCCAGGTAAAGATTTCTAACTAATTCCTATGGGGAACCAAAATGTAGCAATATTATGACGATAGTACTAATTAGATAAGACAGTCGTCAACTAAACCCAAGTTTAGCCTTCCAGCCGAGGCACGAGTGAACGAGTTTCTGGGCAGCCAGGGTTGACTGTTATTACGGGGAGGGTTTAGCATATAGTAATAGAAAAATTTCCACCAGTTATAAGACGTAGCTCTCTCCTAAAAGGCAGGGAAGGATTGAAAGACAAACTGATTGGCGAAATACGGTTCTTAGTTGTTAACTATCTCCTGGGACCGACTCTGGGGATACTTATTTGCCTGTCGGAGGCTTTTGGTAGAATCAAGTTCCTTTATTTTGAGCGGTTTCCCATCTGGGAAGAAAGACTGATAATTGTATCGAATCACCCCTCCTTGCTTGAACCAGCAATCCTTCCTTTAATCGGGTTTCCCTGGATGAACTTCCCCTGGGTATTTTCTCCTCTATGGTATCAGATAAAGTTTTCTCTAACCTGGTTTAAAGAGTTACAAAAAGAATTCACTCTCCAGAAAAAGCTCATTCCAAATAACGTTCCAGATAAGAAAAACTTTTACGACCCTCCGTATTTAAGAGTACTCCAAGGAGTAAATGTGCCTGTCGACAGAGATGGGGGGGCACAGGGGAGGATTGGTACCGTTTTAGCACTCAGGAAGATTCTAGAAAACGGCGGAAGAGTCCTCATTTTCCCCGAAGGAACCAGGACGTTTAAAACAGTAGAGAAAACCAGAGTCAGGGGCACGAACGGTGAAGAGCTGGGAAAACTGAAAGACGGAGCAGGCTGGCTGGCCCTGACCACGAAGGCTAAGATTCTACCCATCTGGGTTAAGGGAACGGATAAAGTTTTGCCCAATAATAAGCTCCCCCTCCCCAGGCTCTGGCACAAGATAATAATTAAGATTGGCAACCCTTTTTGGGTTCAGGGGAATACACGTAAAGAAGCCACCGCAGAAATTACTCAGGCTCTTTTAGCACTTGCCAAGGAGCAAGAGTAAGAAAGGCGGGGGAAATATCACCACCCCCATTTCTGTTAATTGCACCGTGCTTCTCAGGTGCCCTAAATGAGGAGGGGCAGGCCAATTCAAAAAGTATCAAACACAGTTAGAAACGTCGATACCGCCAGCATCAAAAACAATATCCCCACCAATTTGCCCATGAAACTACGTTTCATTTTATTTGATAAAAATACGCCGAATCGTGCCAATTTCACGGTACGGACTTTCACTAGATTAACCTAATACCAGCCTACCTTTGTCTGCTTTTTGTCCACTAGATTGACAAAAGTCATATTAGCCTCTACCCTTGTCTCACTAAAACGAAAGCTAAGTTTTTGGTTATCCAGGGGGGTTACACTGTGAACTCCAGGGAGAAACGAAAGACTCGATGGCATGACTTTAAACCGGGGTTAGAACGCTTTCGTGCCGAAATTCTGAGGGGGCTGCGAAAAAGACAAAAGAAACTGCCCTCTAAGTATTTCTACGATGAGCGTGGTTCGTTTTTATACGAGCGCATCTGCACCCTGGATGAATACTATATCCCACGCACAGAAGCAGCGATTATGGAGGCTAATATCGAGGAAATGGTCGAGCTTCTGGGGCCAAACGTCCTCCTCATCGAGTATGGTTGCGGGAATTGCACCAAAACACGCATCCTCCTGGAGCACCTGCACGACCCGGCAGCTTATGTACCCATCGACATTTCGCGAGAGCAGTTGTTACGTGTGGCGCAGGAGCTTGCCTCAAACTATCCCGGATTAGAAGTGCTCCCAGTCTGCGCCGACTACACGGACAGTTTCCTGCTACCCACACCGGCGAGACCGAGCAACCGCATCGCAGTCTATTTCCCTGGCTCAACAATCGGCAACTTTGACCCTGTCCCGGCCAGACATTTCCTGGAGCACGTTGCTGATGTGTGTGGGCCAGGTGGCGCACTGCTTATAGGCATTGACCTCAAGAAGGACCCGCAAGTGCTCCACAACGCCTACAATGATTGCCAGGGCGTAACCGCCGCTTTCAATCTTAATTTACTGGAGCGAATCAATCGTGAACTCAACTGTGATTTTCAGCTCGACTGGTTTCAACATTACGCTTTCTATAATACGGGTGAAGGCAGAATTGAGATGCATCTGGTGAGCCTAAAAGAACAGGCGGTACACCTAGATGATGTGACCATTCCTTTTGCCAAAGGTGAAAGTATCTGGACAGAAAGTTCCTACAAGTTTAACCTTGACGAGTTTGAAAAGACGGCTGCCGCCGCGGGATTCAAAGTAGAGCAGGTCTGGACCGACGCGCGGCAATGGTTCAGTGTACAATACCTGGTGAATAAAGCAGGGACAACCTTGTAAGAAGGACAGGGGAGCGTTCCTGGTTTATTTACAGGGGATAAGCCGCACAGTATTCTTATCTTCCAGCACCCGTGCCAGCGACGATACAGTCCTGTTGATATCTTCTTCTGTGGTATCACGGGATAGCGAGAAACGCACCGAGCAGTGAGCATCCTGTTCCGTCCTGCCCATAGCCAGAAGTACGTGTGTGGGCTCTGGGGACCCTGATTTACAGGCAGAGCCTGAAGAAAGGGCGATGCCGTGTTGATCCAGAGCAATAACAATCGACTCACCGCGGAGCCCGGGTAGAGTCAAGTTAAGAGTATTTGGCAATCGTTTTTCCGGGTGACCGTTTAACCTGGCATCCGGTACCAGTTTCTTAACGCTCTCCTCCAACTTATCCCGCAAAAGCTTTACCCGTTCAGCATCTTGCAGTTTGTGTGATGCCAGCTCTGCCGCTTTGCCAAGGCCCACAATTGCCGGGACATTTTCCGTCCCTGCCCTGAACCCGCTTTCCTGTTTGCCACCATTAATGAGTGGCTCCAGCTCGATTTCCTTCTTCACATACAGAGCGCCAATGCCCTTCGGAGCATGAAACTTATGACCGGAGAGGCTGAGCATGTCCACGCCCAGTTCCTGTACATCCACCTTGATTTTACCGATGGCCTGAACGGCGTCAGTATGGAACAGGACCCCCCTTTCGCGGGCAATCGCACACAACTCTTTAATCGGCAGAATCGTACCGACCTCATTGTTAGCCATAATAATTGAGACCAGAATAGTATCCTCAGTAATGGCGTCCCTCAATTTTTTCGGGGCGAGCCAGCCGTTTCTGTCCACCTTAAGATACGTAACCCGGTAGCCAATTTTCTCTAAAGACTTACATGCGCTTAGTACGGCGGGATGCTCGATAGTTGTAGTGATGATGTGATTGCCTTTACCACGCCGGGCAAACGCCACACCCTTAAGAGCCAGGTTGTCGGCCTCGGAGCCTCCACTGGTGAAGATGATTCTCCGCGGCGAGGCGTTAATCAACCTGGCTACCTGGCGGCGGGCTTTCTCTACGGCTTCCCGAGCCTCTCTACCCGTACCGTGAATACTTGACGGATTGCCGTAAGCCCCGCCCAGGTATGGCATCATGGCCTCCCGCACTGCCTCAGCCACCTGGGTGGTGGCGTTGTTGTCAAGGTAGACTCGCTTCTCGGGCTTCACCCGCCGGGACGGGGTCAAAGGTGAGACGAAACCGCAGGCGTTTACCTGTTTGCTGAGCGCACTGCGGCTTTCCTCGGTGCCTGACTCCATCTTGACCACATCACACAGAAGAGCCTTATAGACCGGGAAACCGGAGAGCTCATCATAGTTGTTTAAATCCGTAAGCTCGTTGACGTTCCACTCCTGCCATGCCTTCGGACCTACCGGCGTACCGCCGCCCATAACACATTCAACGGTACCCTGCATAATGTTGTCGGTGCTCCTGGCTCTGAAGGGAACGCTCCCTCTAGGCGTCATAACCTCAACCAGGTCGCCGCTAACAATACCCCGCACCGCTGCGTCCTGAGTATTGATATCAACAGTAGGCTCAGGATAATCTTTCACCAGCCCCTCGATACCGTGATGCTGTGAGCGAAAATCAGTCTGCGGGCGTGCCCCGGAGTTGAAAACGAGCGGGAATTTTTCGGCTAACTGGGGACTGCCCAGCGGCCCTTCCTTGGGCTCGGTATATTTTGGTAACGGCTCATAGCCATATTCCTCAAGGATTGTGGACCAGACCTCAAACTTCCCAGTGGGGGTGTCAAAGCCTGCACTGGCGTCTTTGCGCAGACCACCTTTTTGCCATTTCTTGTACTCCATCATAGTGGTGGGGAGCTTTACCCAACCGCCAGCCGCTCTCACCTCATCGAGTGTGTAGCCGGAGCCTTTGAGGACAAAGCGGAGCATCTCCTCTTCAGTCCGGGGAAACAGGTGACCATAACCCAAATACCTGGCCAGCCCGGCCATGATGAGGTAATCATTGCGTGCCTCCCCCAAGGGCTCGATGATTTTCTCCCGCAGGCGGAAGATAGGCCCGTAGGTCATGTAGGACTCGTTCTCAAACATCGTAGTCGCTGGAAGCACTACATCGGCATAGGCAGCATCGGCAGTGAACTGGCGGTCAATGCAAGTCAGAAAATCCAGTTTGGAAAGAGTCTCACGCCAGATGGGGGTCTGCGGCCAGGAGGTGAGCAGAGAAGCACCGTGAATGAGTAAAGCACGGACACGGTACGGTTCGCCTTTGAGTACCGAGTCCACGAGGCCAATAGCATGGGACTCGCCACGCAGGCGGCTATAAAGGGGGAATTCCTCCCGACCAATGGCCAGCTCCAGGTTGGGGTTTTCCTGGTTGCAAGAGCGATTTATCGGGAAAGTGCTATTGAGCATGGAGAGTCCAATGCCGCCAGGTACATCAAGCTGGTCGGCCAGAGCGAACAGGGTGAACACCGCCCGGGCAGCCTGAACCCCACAGTTTGAGTATTCGAAGCCGGTGTACATCAACGGACAAGCGCCGTTGGCGTTAGCGATGCGTCTTGCCAGGTCGCGAATCGTGTCTGCCGGTACAGCCGTGATGGTCTCCGCTACTTCGGGGCGGAAGTGCTGGACATAGGATTTCAGCGCATCAAACCCGTGGCACCAATTTTCGGCAAAGTCCTCATCGTAAAGGTCCTCGTCAATCATTACCTGAATCATGCTCAAGGCAAGAGCGCCATCGGTCCCGGGGCGGATGGGAATCCACCGGGCATTGGTACGGACTGCGGTCTCGGTACGGCGGGGGTCAATGACGACAATATCCGCACCGCGCTGGGCTGCCACCTCCAGCCGATACATATCTACAGGAGGTGAGTCGGTGCTAGGATTGGTGCCCCAGACAACCACCATGTCGGCGTTCTCGATATCCGCGAACATGTCAATCTGCATCCGCCCCATGGTAACGTAGGGAGCAATCATGTGCATGGATACATAACAGAGTGCGCCTACGCCCATCGTATTCGGTGAGCCGAAAGGGAACAGGAGGTTTGACGCCGAAGAGACAGCCACGCCCCTGGGCTGGAACATATCACACAGGGATAACTCCTGAGCCCCACGCCCGGTATAGATAGCTACCGCCTCCGGCCCCGATTCCTCTTTAATTCTATTAATATTGTCAACGATGATGTTGTAAGCCTCATCCCAGGTTATGCGCTCAAACTCGCAGGTCCCTCGGGGTCCAACACGTCGCATCGGGTATTTCAGACGGTGTTCGGAATAGACAATCTCCGGGGCATGCTCACCACGCCGACAGATGGTACCCAGGGAATGACTTGAGTCTGCCCTGATG
>CAZMZA010000026.1:0-15927 GCA_964570635.1 uncultured Dehalococcoidales bacterium | reverse complement strand
GTGATGAGGAGTTTGCTCCTGAAGGTAGCATACTTTTTGATGCCTCCATCTCCGATTACCTGTCCAGCTACGCTATTACGGAGCTTTGCGAAAACATAGCCTGGAAGCTGGTAAGGCAGGATAGACTGAAGCACCAAGGAGGGTAGACTGCTTTGGTGGAACTCAATGTCGAAGACGAGTTAGACGAAATCATATCACGGTATAGCGGGGATAGTGGCGACCTCATTCCTCTCCTTCAGCAGGCTCAGCAAAAGTTTGGTTACCTGCCTCGAGAGGCAATTGAGAGGATTGCCAAGTTTCTGCGGCTCTCAGAGAGCACTGTTTACGGAGTGGCTACCTTTTATGCCCAGTTCAAGTTTACCCCCAGCGGCAGAAGGATAGTCAGGGTGTGCCGCGGGACTGCCTGTCATGTGCGTGGCGGGGCCCGCATTCTCCGTGAGGTGGAGAAACAATTGACTGTTAAGCCGGGGGAGACCACTGAAGACTGGGAGTACACTTTAGAGACTGTTGCTTGCATTGGTGCTTGCGCGCTGGCGCCGACGATGACGGTGGATAAGGAGACTCACGGTGAGATGACGACAAAGAAGGTCACGGAGCTCTTTGGTGACAGAAAGAGGGCTGAGTAGAATGTCGAATCATCAGCGTGTATTGTTTGTCTGCCACGGGACAGGATGTGTCTCGGGCAAGGCAATGGAGGTTCGTGAAGCACTGGAGAAAGCAGTCACCGAGCTGAGTCTGGATGGGGTGAGGGTGGATTTCACTGGTTGCCATGGTTTCTGCCAGCAAGGTCCCATTGTCGTGGTCGAGCCCGAAGGCATCTTCTACTCTCGAGTTAGGGTTGATGATGTCCCTGATATTGTCCAGGGACACCTCCAGAACGGGCAACCGGTAACACGGCTATTTTATAGGGATCCAGTTAGTGGCGAAGCCGTGCCGCATTATGCGGATATAAACTTCTATAAAAAGCAACAACGGGTTATCCTGCGCAATTGCGGTCACATTAACCCAGAGAGAATCGGAGACTACGTTGCTGCCGGTGGCTACCAGTCCCTGCGGAAGGTGTTATTTGAGATGACTCCAGAGCAGGTCATTGATGAGGTCAAGCGTGCTGGTTTGCGAGGTCGAGGCGGTGCCGGGTTCCCTACCGGGATGAAGTGGGAATTTTGCCACAACTCCCCGGGGGCACAAAAATATATGATTTGTAATGCTGACGAGGGTGACCCCGGCGCCTTTATGGACCGTAGCACAATGGAGGGTGACCCCCACACTGTTGTTGAGGGGATGAGTATTGCCGCTTATGCAATCGGTGCCTCGGAAGGTTATATCTATATCAGAGCAGAATATCCATTGGCCGTTAAGCGGGTGCGACTCGCTATTGGGCAGGCTGAAGAGGAAGGGTTTCTCGGCGAGAACATATTAGGCTCGGGTTTCACCTTCAGGATTCACGTTAAGGAGGGGGCCGGTGCCTTCGTTTGTGGTGAAGAGACGGCGCTAATGGCATCTATTGAGGGCAAACGGGGTATGCCACGTTCTCGTCCGCCGTTCCCTGCCCAGTCTGGCTTATGGGGGAAACCAAGCAACATCAATAATGTCAAGACGCTAGCCACGATACCAGTTATCATCGCTAAAGGTGCAGATTGGTATGCCCAAATTGGTACCGAGAAGAGCAAGGGAACAGCGGTGTTTGCTCTTACTGGAAAAATTGCTAATAGCGGTTTGGTTGAGGTGCCGATGGGAGTCCCGGTGTGGGATATCATCTATGATATTGGCGGTGGCATTCCCAAAGGGAAGAACTTCAAGGCGGTGCAGACCGGTGGCCCTTCTGGCGGCTGCCTGCCCGCCCGCCTGCTGAGCTTACCCGTTGAGTATGAGGCACTGGACCAGGCTGGTTCCATTATGGGTTCAGGTGGCATGGTGGTAATGGATGAGGAGACCTGTATCGTCGATGTGGCTCGTTACTTTCTTTCCTTCACCCAGGCGGAATCGTGCGGTAAGTGTGTCCCGTGTCGCTTGGGCACCAAGCAGATGCTCGATATCCTGGAGCGTATATGTAATGGGGAAGGGGAACTTGAGGACATTGACCTGCTTAACGAGTTGAGCCGGTCGGTGAAAGACGGTTCACTGTGTGGCCTGGGTCAGACCGCGCCCAACCCGGTTCTGACCACGATTCGTTACTTCCGGGAGGAGTATGAGGAGCATATCAAGAGAAACCACTGCCCGGCGGCAGTGTGTAAGGGGATTGTCACCGCACCGTGTACCCATACTTGCCCGGCGAGGATAGATGTACCACGGTATGTACGCTTCATTGCTGACGGTAAGCCGGCTGAGGCGGTGGCCACAATCAGGGAGAAGATACCCTTCCCGGTAGTGTGCGGTCGTGTCTGCTTCCACCCCTGCGAAGCCAGGTGCCGGCGGGGTCAGCTGGATGAGGCTATTGCTATTCGGGCACTCAAGCGTTTTGCTTCCGAGCATGATAGCGGGTTGTGGAAGGCAAACTCAAAGGTGGCACCGGGTACTGGTAAGCGTGTGGCTATCATTGGCTCGGGACCGGCCGGTTTAACCGCCGCCTATTACCTGGCTAAGCTCGGTCACTCGGTGACCGTATTTGAAGCCCTGCCCGAGCCGGGAGGTATGATGCGGGTTGGTATCCCCGACTACCGGTTGCCAAAGGACCTGCTTGCGGCTGAGGTTGACGAGATAAGGGCTGTCGGGGTGGACATAAAGACGAACACCAGGGTTGAGTCTCTGGATGAGCTTTTCGGACAGGGATACAGCGCTATCTTCCTGGCGGTGGGAGCACATCAGGGCATAGACTTGGGTGTTGAGGGAGAAGGGGACCCCAGAGTGGTGGACTGCGCCTCGTTCTTGAAGGATGTCAGTCTGGGCAAAGAGGTGAAAGTGGGAGATAGGGTGGCGGTTGTCGGTGGTGGTAACGCCGCCATAGACTCGGCGCGGACGGCGCTCCGTCTTGGGGCTAAAGAGGTAACCATCGTTTACCGGCGGACCCGCTCGGAGATGCCGGCCAGCCCGGAGGAGATTGACGGCGCCCTTGAGGAGGGAGTTAAGGTCTACTTCCTGGCGGCACCGTCAAGAGTAATCGGCGAGGATGGGCAGGTCGGCCTGGAGTGTATTCGTATGGAACTGGGTGTGGTGGACACCAGTGGCCGACGGCGCCCCGAGCCAGTCAAGGGTAGTGAGTTTATCATGAGCTTCGATACTATTATAGCCGCTATCGGTCAGCGCCCGGAGATTCCGGAGCAGTTCGGCTTGCCGCTCGGGCGTGGCAATACGATTCAGGCTGACCCTGATACTCTGGTCACAAGCCGGGAGGGTGTCTTTGCCGGCGGCGATGCGGTGACCGGTCCGGCATCGGTCATTGAGGCAATCGCGGCGGGGAGACAGGCGGCTATATCTATAGATAAGTATCTCGGTGGTGGTGGGGTTATTGATGAGGTGCTGGCACCGCCTGAGGGAGAATTAGCTCCGCTGGAGGAGGCTGAGGAGAAGTGGCGACCCCGGATGCGGGCTCTACCGATAAAGCAGCGGCTTGGCAGCTTTGCTGAAGTGGAGCTTGGCTGGAATAAGGGGGCGGCAGTTGAAGAGGCGGCTCGGTGCCTCAGGTGTGACCTTGAGGAGCAAGAGGAGTAAGGAGTTTGCCGTGGAGAGAGTCAAGCTAACCATAGACGGTCGCGAGGTCGAAGCAAGGCGGGGGATGACGGTGCTTGAGGTAGCGGAGGCGGCGGGGATTTATATCCCCACACTGTGTGCTGACTCTGACCTGGAACCGTACGGTGCCTGTCGGCTTTGTGTTGTTGAGATTGAGGGGATGCGCGGTCTACCCACTGCCTGCACTACACCAGCCACCGACGGGATGGTGGTGCATACTGAGACGCCGGCAGCCAATCAGGTACGTCGCACCGCTGTGGAACTGCTTATTGCTGACCACCCCAGTGATTGCCTCACCTGTCCCAAGAACCAGCGTTGCGAATTGCAGAAGGTGGCTGCCTACCTCGGTATTACGCAGCAGCCCTATCGACAGGCAACCCGGTTGTTGCCGGTTGAAACCAGCAACCCCTTCTTCAATCTGGACCACAACTACTGTATTTTGTGCGGTAAGTGCGTGCGTGCCTGTGATGAAATCCGTGGCGCCGGGGCTATTGCCTTGACCTTCCGTGGCTATGCCACCAAGGTCGATTTCTTTGGTGACGGGTGGCTCTGCCAGTCCTGCGGTGAGTGTGTTGACCATTGCCCGGTGGCTGCCTTGATTCCTAAGGATACCAGACAGCCGACGACGGAGGTGGCTACTACCTGCCCCTATTGCGGCGTTGGCTGTCAGATATATCTGGGTATTCGTCAGGGGCAGCTGGTGAGTGTTCGCGGCAATAAGGAAGGCATTGTCAACGAGGGTAAGCTCTGCGTCAAAGGCCGTTTTGGCATACCTGAGTTTGTTCATCATCCCGAGCGCCTGACCACTCCTCTGGTGAAAGAAAACGGGGAGTTTAGAGAGGCGACCTGGGATGAAGCTCTGGACCTGGTTGCCAGCAAGCTGGGTAATTACCGGGGGGATGAGGTGGCGGTCTTGTCCTCAGCCAAGTGTACCAATGAGGAAAACTATGTCATTCAGAAGTTTGCCCGGGCAGTGCTGGCTACCAACAATGTTGACCACTGCGCCCGTCTCTGACATTCTCCTACCGTGGCCGGTCTGGCCACTGTGTTCGGCAGCGGGGCGATGACCAATTCCATCAAGGAAATCCGTGATGCCAGCTGTATCTTCTCTATTGGTAGTAACACCACAGCGGCGCACCCTGTAATCTGGCTCGAAGTCAGGAGGGCGTTACGCAGGGGTGCCAAGCTGATTGTAGCTAACCCCCGCGAGATTGACCTGGTTCGTTTTGCTGACCTGTGGTTAAGGCATAACCCGGGCACCGATGTCGCCCTGCTTATGGGCATGATGCGGGTGATAGTGGATGAGGGGCTTCTTGATTCAACCTTTATTGAGGAGCGCTGTGAGAACTTTGACGCTCTGAAGGAGTCTCTTGATAACTTTGACTTGGACTTCGTAGAGCGGGTTACCGGTGTGCCACGCGAAAAGATAGCTGAGGCGGCACGGATGTATGCTACCGGCAGTCCGGCCACTATTCTGTATGCTATGGGTGTTACCCAGCATTCCCACGGCACCGATAACGTGATAGCTACTGCCAATCTGGCTATGCTTACCGGGAACGTGGGTAAGCCTTCGACGGGGGTGAATCCCCTCCGGGGTCAGAATAATGTTCAGGGTGCCTGCGACATGGGTGCCCTGCCCAACGTCTATCCCGGCTACCAGGGCGTAGCCGCACCGGGTATCCGTGAGAAGTTTGAGAAAGGGTGGGGGTGCTCTCTGCCGGCAGATATTGGGCTTACGGTCACTGAGATTTTTGGCGCTGCTTATCAGGGGCAGATAAAGGCGCTTTACCTGGTGGGCGAGAATCCGGTGCTGAGTGACCCTGATGCCAGTCATGTCGAGGAGGCGTTGGCCCGGTTAGAGTTCTTTGTGGCTCAGGACTGCTTCCTTTCGGAAACGGCCCGGCTGGCTGACGTCGTTCTGCCGGCGGTGACCTTTGCTGAGAAGGACGGTACGTTCACTAATACCGAGAGGCGTGTACAGCTGGTGCGGAAGGCCGTAGAGCCGGTAGGTAGTGCCAGACCCGATTGGTGGATTACCTGCCAGATTGCACAGAGGATGGGAAGCCAGGGTTTTGATTTTGCTCACCCTGCTGAGATTATGGAGGAGGTCGCTCGGCTTACTCCGAGTTATGGTGGTATCTCCTATCGGCGCCTGGAGGAGGGTGGCTTGCAATGGCCTTGCCCGACTGAAGACCATCCGGGTACCCCTCTGCTGCATGCGGGGCAGTTCAGCCGTGGCAGGGGGCGATTTATGCCGCTGGAATATAAGCCGTCGGTGGAACTTCCCGATGGCGACTATCCGCTACTGCTCACCACGGAGCGCAGTCTGTATCAGTATCATACTGGCACCATGACCCGTAAGGTTAAGGGGCTGAATATACTGAGGGGTGAGGAGCTGGTGGAGATAAACCCGAAAGATGCCTCGGCTATAGGTGTCGCTGATGGTGACACAGTAAAAGTTATCTCCAGAAGGGGAGAGGTAACGGCTACAGCTAAGGTAACGGATGCTTCCCCTCAGGGCGTGGTCTCTATGAGCTTCCATTTTGCTGAAAGCCCGACCAACCAGCTTACCAGCCCGGCTCTCGACCCGATAGCCAAAATACCGGAGTTTAAGGTGTGTGCCGTAAGGGTCGAGAAAGCCAGCTAGCTTTCTGCCCACGGTGAGCCTGGTTTAGCTCTAAAGTACTATGGACAAGCCCTGCTGGCACGCTTATACTCGCTTCTAGGTACCGACGTTGTATTTGACAAAGTTGTATTAAGCTTGTATAGTACTTGTTACCAATTACGGGGGGCTGTAGTTCTGAAAGCGATGGGGAAAATCGGGGTTTTCGTAATCGATAATAATGTACTGTTTCGTCAGGGTCTACACCAGGCTTTGAGCCAGACGGAAGACATTGAAGTGGTGGCTGAATGTAGTCTCGATGATGAAGCTTCTGAACTGGTGGCGAGTTTTTCTCCCGAGATAGTGCTGCTTAACATAGGGTTGCCTCTGCTTAACGGCTTGGATTTGGGACGTCAGATAACCCAGCGCTCACCAGCTGTTTCGGTCATCATACTTACCCCTTATGATGATGATGAACAACTATTCCAGGCAGTTAAGTCGGGAGCAGTCGGTTACCTGACTAATGAGGTTGGTATTAGCCAGCTGGTTTCAGCCATAAGGAAAGTACATCAGGGTAAGCGTCCCATTAATGATATGGTGCTGTCTCGCCCCAAGGTAGCGGAAAAGGTGCTGAAGCAGTTCCAAGACCTTTCTCTGATGGGTACGGCTATGGAGTCACTGGCTACCCCGCTCACAGCCAGGGAGCTCGAGGTTCTGAGCTATGTGGCTCGTGGCTATATTAATAAGCAGGTGGCACACAAGCTCTCTATCAATGAGCAGACAATAAAGAATCACATGACCTCTATCCTCCGCAAACTGGATGCTAATGACCGCACGCAGGCTGTAGTGATGGCTATTCACTATGGTTGGATTCCGGCTCGGATTGCAAAACCGATGGAGCCGGACGTAGACGAGGAGACTGAGGTCACCCCGTCAGCCTCTGAACGTATAGTGTAGAAAACTCCGGCAACATGCCTACCCAGTAACTACCCCCTCTCTTATTATTGTACCCATCTTTTTATCAACCCACATTTTGCAGCCCTTCTCCACCTCCGTGCCGTTTTATGAACCTCCACGGGTTTTGGGAGACGGCATAGCTGTAGGTGAGCGTAGCCACGTATAGGACTAAAATACTAGCTACTGTAGCCTAAAGTAATATTGTGGCTAAAGAAGCACCCTCCTAGAATTAGAAGCACAGTGGGGGGGTACCTCATGGTTGGAGGAGGTTCAGGAGCTGATACACCTCTGTCAAGGAAGACCATCTCCCAGATTCTATCTGAGTCCGGGCTGATTGGTTCCGAACAACTAAAGCGGATGGCCTTGAAGGGGGTAAAGCCCAGATTGGGGGAGTTGTTGGTGGAACGTGGCATGGTTACCCCTGAAGAGTTAGAAGCGGCGCTCGAACTACAGAGTGTGCTTGGTTCGGCAGCGGGCAGTGGCCAGCAGCCGGTGGAATCAGCCTCAACGAGCGGAAGACCCAAGCTGGGGCAGTTATTGGTTGAGCAGGGAATCATCAGCTCGCGGGAGCTGGCAATAATGCTCGGGCTGCAGATGGGTATTCCCTATGTAAACCCCAGCACCTATCAGATTCAGCCTGAGGCTTTGTCCCTGATTTCTGAGACGATAGCTAGAAAGCATAGCGTAATACCATTGGCTGTGGCTGATAAAGCTCTATATGTGGCTATGGCAGATACCGAAGATACTTCTGTCCGTGAAGCGCTGGAGGCTCAGACCGGGATGAGAATCGAGCCAGCGATAGCTCCGGCTGACGAAATTAAGGAAGCTATCGACCGTATTTATGGTGGGTCTGAAGGGAAACCGGGGATTACGGTGGCTCCATCGGTCGCCGCTGAGGCGGTGGCTGGTGAGACTATCGCCGAGGCGCTTGAAGCTACTGTTCATGAAGATGGAGGTACGGAACCAGAGATGCCAGCGCAAGATGATAACAGTACCATAGTGCAGGAACCGGTGGCAGCTAGCGACTCAACGCTGGATATGACGTCGCTGAACTTGAACAAGTTTCAGGTTGAGCTTGAGGCTCTGAAACTAATCCCAGAGTCGATAGCCAGAAGGTATAACGCTATACCGTTGGCTATTACCCGTGATGCCCTGCGTGTAGCGGTGGTGGATACAGATGATGTCCTGACACTCGAGGCATTGGCAGCATGGGCTCGGATGAGGATTGAGCCAATAATGGCTACGGCTAAAGAAATTCAGGGAGCGATTGACCGTAACTATAAGGGCTATGGCGAGATTGAGAAGCAATTCAGTATCACCCCGGGTACATTGCTTCCTAAAGAAGGGGGGGCTCCTGGGGAATCACTGGCTGGGGCACCTGTGGTTCGTGCCCTGGACCTTATTGTTGATGAGGCAATTAAGAATCGGGCCTCCGACATTCATATAGAGGCTGAGGCAGATGGGGTGCGATTACGTTACCGTATTGACGGAGTGCTGCACGAAATCGCATCTTTGCCTCTAAATGCCCATGCCCCGCTCATCTCCAGGTTGAAAATTCTGGCTAATATGAATATTGCTGACCATCACCGACCTCAGGACGGTCAGTTTTCAGTTAAGGTCAGGGGTAAGGAGGTAGATGTCAGGGTGGCCACTATACCCACGGCTTACGGAGAGATGGGAGTACTCCGTATCTTGGATAAGTCGTTTGCGGCACTCAGTCTCGGCGAACTTGGGTTTTCGCCAGCCAACCTCGAACAATATAGGAACATGCTGAAATCTGCCTTCGGTATGATTTTGATTAGCGGTCCCACCGGCTCAGGTAAGACCACCACTCTCTATGCTTCAGTCAACAGCCTTGATTATAAGGGGCGTAACATCATCACCATTGAAGACCCGGTAGAGTATCACTTTAAGGACATAAACCAGATCCAGATTAATCCCCGCGCTGGGTTGACGTTTGCTACTGGTCTGCGGTCCATAATGCGGCATGACCCGGACGTCATACTGGTAGGAGAGATACGCGATCCGGAAACAGCTGATATAGCTATTCAGGCGGCTCTCACCGGTCACCTGGTACTGGCTTCGGTTCACGCTAATGATGCTGTGGGCGCCCTTTTTCGTTTGCTGGACCTGGGGGTACCGTCCTTCCTGGTTTCCTCAGCGCTCATCGCTTGTGTGGCGCAGCGAATGGTACGTCGCATTTGCCCTCACTGTGGTTGTCCTTCGCGTGCCCCGGTGGAAGCGCAGGTTGCCTACTGCAAGGAAATGGGTGAAGAGAAAGCCGAATTCTTATACGGTGGCGGTTGTAATTCCTGCACCGGTACCGGTTATCTGGGACGCGTTGCCGTCTTTGAAATCATGCGTATGAGTGACGAGGTAAGAAGGTTGCTGCTTAACGGGGCGAATGCAGGGCAGATACGTGACCAGGCCAGGGGGGAAGGCATGGTGACAATGTGGCGGGACGGGATGCTCAAGGTGAAGTCAGGTATCACCACCCCGAGCGAGGTGCTCCGTAATGTATTCACCATAGGTTAGAGGTCATGGATTACCAGTATGTAGGGTACACTGAAGACAGGAAAATAGTCAAAGGAACGCTGGCGGCTGTAAGTCAGGAAGTGGCCATACAGACCCTTAGTCGCCAGGGCTGTCAGGTTCTCAGTCTGAAGCCGGCGTCGACTTTTGTGCCCAGCTTGGAAAAAGCGTTCCCTTCTCTGTTTCGGTGCAAACCCGAGGAACTCGTCCTCTTCTCTCGCCAGCTGGCTTTGCTTCTTGAGTCTGGCAGTGACATCGTAACCTCATTGGAACTGTTGCGGTCTCAGGCGCCTAATCGCATTTTGAAGAGAGTGCTGACGGATGTGGTCGCTGACCTTCGCGGCGGCCATCGGTTATCGGTGGCGTTGGATAAGCACCCCCAAGTCTTCCCGGCTATTTATCGCCGCTCGTTGGGCGTGGGGGAACGAACGGGTAGTCTGGAAACCGTGCTTAGACAGGTGGCCGATTATATGGAGAAGGAGGCCACTACCACAAAGATGGTGAAGAATGCCATGACGTACCCAGTTATAGTTTCGGTACTGGCTGTGGGGGTGATAGTCGTGCTATTTACCTTTGTTTTGCCCGCCTTTACCGGTCTGTACAGCTCGCTCAATGTTGAGCTACCGCTGCCAACTAGGATGCTCCTTGCCATCGTCGACGTGTTTGGCAATTACGGGATTTATATATTGATAGCACTGCTTGTCGGTGCTGCCTTGGCCTTTATCTACATCAGGACACCGACGGGGGGGTACCAGTGGGATAAACTGTCACTCAGGATGCCATTGTTGGGGCGAGTGAACCTTCTCAATGAACTGGCTCGCTGCTGTCGCAATATGTCACTGTTACTTCGAGCCGGTCTGCCTCTACCTGAAATCATGTCCCTGGTTATTGAAGCCAGTGGTAACAAGGTAGTCAGGGAGGCCCTTACCGGTGTCGAATACAATATGCTCAAGGGGGAAGGTCTATCACCGCCGATGACGGAGAACGGTGTTTTTTTGCCGATGATGGTGCAGATGGTCAGAGTGGGTGAGGAAACGGGTAACCTTGACATCACCCTGCTGGCGGTAGCTGAAAGCTATGAGACTGAGGCTGCCAGTAAGACTCGTTCCCTAGTCTCGCTTATCCAGCCAGTCATGACTGTAGTTATAGGCTCGGTAGTTGCTTTTGTTGCTTTATCCATGGTCTCCGCCATGTATTCTATCTATGGGCAGTTAATGTAGTTTGTGGGGGTTGGCCAGGAATGATAAGTGTAGCGGTACAGGAGGTAATACCGGTGCCTGGCTGCCGGAAGAGTGTACTAACATTCTTCAGGGTGGTGCCCAGCGTTAACGCCTTTAGAGGTGCCGAGAAAGGGACACTCCTTGTTGAGGCACTGTTTGCCCTGGTTCTCTTGGGCATAATCGCTGCTGCTTTGCTTGGCGGTCTGGCTACTGCCTCCAAGGCTGTCTTTATTGCCGATGAGGGAGCGACCGCCGAGAGCTTGGCACGGAGCCAGGTGGAGTATGTTAAGAGCCAGGCTTACATCGATTATGCCGACCCCGGCCACGGGTATTATGAACTAATAGCTACCCCCGCTAACTATAGTGTTGAGATGGTGGTTGTGCCTGTTGACCCGGCTACGGGGCAGCCTCTACCGTCCGGGCAGGACAACGGCATTCAGAAGATAACAGTGACTGTTAGCCATGATGGAGAACAGGTAATTACATTAAACAGCTACAGGGTGGAATGATGAAGCACAGTCAGGGTGGTTTCATGCTTGCCGAGTTAGTAGTGATTATTGGCGTTATAGCCCTCGTGGCTACCGCTACCACTATGAGCGTGGTTCAGGCGGTTAGCGGTACCGAGCGCAGTAATAGCCACATGATAGCAGTTCGGCACGTCCAGAATGCTGGTTACTGGATTAGCCGTGATGGCCAGATGGCTGAGGAAGTTAGTACCGAGAATCTAACACCGCCGGACTTCTTGGTCTTTAGGTGGACTGACTGGGGCTACGGTGATGATTCGGTCTATCATTCCGTGACATATTCGCTGGAAAATGTGTCCGGGGGAATCGGTGAGCTTAGGCGGACTCATCAGGACAGTACCGGTACAGATGAGCAGGTGCTCGTAGCTAATTACATCTACTACAATCCGGGTGACCCTGGTAATACCACGGAAGTGACTTACGAGAGCTATGTGCTGACGGTAAAACTGGTTACCATGTTCGGAGACGTTAAAGAGACCAGAGAATATAAGGTCTATACTCGGCCGGAGTTCTAGACAATGGGAATATTCAGGCGTTGGAAACAAGCAGCCAAGGATGAGTCGGGGCAGGTGCTGGCCGGGGTTTTATTACTGCTGTTTGTGGGCGGTTTATTTATTGCCCCGTGTCTCAGTCACGCCTCTACCGGTCTTAATAGTGGTCGGGTTCTTGTCAGAAACGTAAGCGGACTTTACGCTGCTGATGCTGGCATCGCCGATGTGCTGTGGTGCTTGGGAAACGAGGTGCCGGCACATACTGAGCTGCCTGAAAACCTGAATGGGATGACGGTGACAATGCAGACTGAAGAACTGGGCTGGTATTCTCTGGTCTGGGGCGAGTTGGTGGAAGAAGGTATCCATGGTGACTGGCTTGTGGTAAGCAGCGACGTGGTGTGGGGTGGCGAAGGTGGACCTCATGAATTCACCATAACTGTCGACTGTCAGTCTGATCCGACCACGAAGATTTTCCTGGCGAAGGTCGGGGTTAGGCTGCCTGTTGGCTTTGAGTATCAACCCGGCTCAGCCGGGCTCTTCGGTGATAACCTGTCTTATGGCGAGCCGTATGATGAAGTGGACGGGGCGGGGGCTCACCTGCTTGAGTGGGTATTCTCATCTCCCCGTCCCTGGGTTAACCAGAGTGAGCCGACAAAGACACAGTCATTTTATATAACTGGGACCGGTGAGCTCACGGGTTATTATTCCTGGACAATAGCCGCCGAAGCTGATATTGGCAATGTTGGCGAAATTAGCGGTGAGCTTTATCGGATTACAGCTGTTGCCACCTCTCCTGACACTGGTGAGACTGTAGCTGTTATAGTGGCTGACGTGATGTTCTCAGAAGGGGAGGCAACTATTGTCTCTTGGCGGACAAGCTCGCAGTAGGAATGGCTAGATAATGAAACTAGGTAAAACAAGTCGGCTCATCCTGGCTATAGGCGTTTTCAGTATTCTCTGCATTAGTCTGGGCATAGTATATTCTCAGCAAGGTCAGCAGCAGGGACAGTTAAGCCATGAGCTCTCTCTGGCTGAGATGCTCTTAACCAAGTATTCCTCTGAGGACCTTACTTCTCGGCAGGAGGAGCTGGAAAGCCAGCTGGCTCTCGCTGAATCTCAGCTTGAGACGGTGAAGACTAGCCTTACTGCTTCCGTTGAAAGCATTGAAGCCAGCAATGGCTTAATGGATATTGCTGAAGTTTGTGGTGTAGAAGTAAGCGGGATTAGCGCGTTGGGCTTGGTCAGAGAGGAGATAGGGGGAATTACCTATTCTGTACTCCCAATAACAGCACAGGTTAAGGGGGACCTGTCCAGTCTGGTCAAATTCATCCGTGAGTGGACAGAAGAATACCCCACCGGCGTGGTGAGGACACTGAACATAATCGTTCCTCAGACTGGTGGCGTAAGTGAAGGAGAATCGGTAGCTGATATCAATACGTTCATTTATACCTATCCGGGTGAATAGCTATGGCTAAAAGGGTGGTTACGTTATATATTGATGAGACAAGCCTGAGGCTGCTGGTGGTCGAAGGCAAGAAGGTGGTGAAGTGGGCTGACCTGCCGCTGGAAGCCGGTTTGGTTAATGATGGCATTATTGTGGAGCAGGCACAGGTCGCTGCCAAAATCAAAGAACTTCTTGAGAAGGAAAAGGTAAGTGCTGTGAAGGTCGTCGCTGGTTTGAGCGGGCTTCACTGCGTGTCTAGGCTGGTCAAGTTGCCTCATTTGCCTAAGTCAATGCTGGATGAGGCGGTAGGGCGGGAGGCAGAGAGGGTAATGTCGGTGCCTATGGAACAGCTTTACCTCTCCTGGCAGCCTATTGTGGACTCCGGGGCAGAGATGGATGTGTTCCTGCTCGCTTTCCCGCGCAGTGCTGCTGACGCTCTCGTTCAAACGCTGCGTTCGGTGGCTCTCGAGCCGTATCTCATAGATTTGAAACCGCTGGCCCTGACCAGGGTGGCAGATAGGCCGACGGCTATAATTGCTGATATTCAGCCTACTGATGTCGACATTGTGGTTATGGTGGATAGAGTTCCCCAGCTCATCCGCACCCTGTCTCTTCCTAGCGAGGCCGGGTCTTGGCAAGAGAAGCTGCCGATTCTGAAGGAGGAGCTGGACAGGACGGCAAAATTCTACAATTCCAGCCACGCGGATAATCCTCTTGACTCAGATGTACCCGTATTTGTCTCTGGGGAGCTGGCACAGGAGTCAGAGGTGTGTGAATCCCTGGCCAGTGAGCTGAAGTACTCCGTTTTGCCGTTACCATCACCTCTGGAATGTCCTGACGGTTTGCCCGCAGGCAGGTGTATGGTTAACATCGGTCTCGCCCTGAAAGAGGTAGCGGTACCCCGGGCGAAGGCTAACTTTTCCGTGGTGGACCTTAACGTCCTGCCTGACGTTTATCGGCCTAAAGCGCGTTCTTTAACCCCGTTCCTTACTGTGTTGGGTGTAATAGCTGCCGCTGGTGTACTTGCTTTCTTGGGTATGCTTTTCCAGGACGTTGCTTCAGACGTTGCCGCACTGCGGGCTGAATTGTACGCTACTAACCAGCTCCTTATAGAAAGGCAGTCACAATGGCAGGCGCAGATGAATAGTATTACTGAACTGGAAGGGAGGGTGGCAGAGGTGGAGGCCTCCAGTCGCACCTTTGACACAGCCACGCAAAGGTTTGCCGAAGGGCGTACTGAAGTTAATGGTAATTTGAACGTAGCCTTATACACCTTGCCCAGTGGTGTCGAGTTGACCAGTGTAAGTCGTGGTGATACCGGCATGACAATAGGTGGTGTGGCGTCAACTGAGGCGGAAGTTCTGGCCTATGCCAAGGAACTAAGGGACAGCCGCTGGTTCTCTAGCGTTATTATTTCAAGAATGGGTTTAGTCGGAGACGCCGTAACTTTTGTATTCACACTTACTAACTAGGGGAGCGGACATTAGTCACGGCTTCCTAACAGGAAGGCTTATCAGCAAAGTCATCTTTTTAATGTAGCTGATAAGCCTTCTCTTTTGCTTACGTCTCTGGCCAGAATCTTAAGCTAGGAATTAAGACTTTTGGTAAGCAGAGGTACCCGGTTATTATAGTCCTGGGTACCAGGCCTGTGTGACCGTTCCGTCAACCGCAATGTCATAGTCGCCCTGAACGCTTGCCGCTCCACCAACGATAAAGCTGCCTAGGTCATTCACAAGGTCACCGTCAAGGTCAGCGTCGGTGGGTGTGGGGGTGGTTGTATCCTGGGCAGTATTGCCAAAATTGAGCGGCGGATTTGATACCGTCCCTATCTCGAGGTCAGCCATGTCTGCCATCACTGCCGTCTGGATATTGTGAAGTTCGGTTCTTGCTGCCTCTGATTTGCCTGTACCCATGAATTTGCCCACGTTAGGTACGGCTATTGCGGCCAGAATACCGAGGATGGCAATCACCACCAGAAGCTCGATCAGGGTAAAACCCTTCTCGCCGTATCGGAAGTGCCTCATAAGCTTTTTCACTGCTTTCACCTCCTTTCCTTGTTTAGTTTAGTTACCACGGGAGAAACCACACCGCTTTGACCTCGGTGTGGGCAAGTTTAAGTATCCCATCCTCCAGTTGTCGGGTAAATAGCGCATAGGTAACCTTTGGCCTGGTAAAAAAGTCCTATTGACCCGCTAGTCAGATACAGTCAAAATTCGGATATGGGCTTTGAGGTGGTTGCGTTTGGTGTATTCGGCCTGGTGGTTGGCAGTTTTCTCAATGTCTGCATTGACCGGCTGCCGCTGGGGCAATCGTTGCTGCGCCCCGCCTCACGCTGCTCTGCCTGTGAGCGTCGTATAGCGGCTAAAGACCTGATTCCGGTATTCAGCTACCTGTGGCTGCGCGGTCGCTGCCGTTATTGTCAGGCGCCTATTCCACGGCGGGTGTTGTGGGTTGAGCTGGGGACGGGGCTTGCCTTTGCTTTCCTCTGGTG
>CAZMZA010000025.1:0-16488 GCA_964570635.1 uncultured Dehalococcoidales bacterium | reverse complement strand
GGCGGGCAAAGAGCCAGTTAAACAGGGCAGTCCTGATATTGCCCACATGGGGATAACCGGTAGGACTGGGCGCATAGCGCACTCTGACCGGGTTGGTCATCTTCTTTTTAATTAAATCAAAGCCTCTTTAGCATATTTAGAGATAAGTCTATCCCTCATGTTTCAGGTGAAAATGTAGATTAATATATTTCCTCTTGAAATTCCAGATTGTTATTTTTTAATTCATATTCAACATATTTTAGAGGTAAACATTTATTATTTTTTCTGTTAAATTCCTTGAAGCTATTGATAATATCAAGGTAGTAAGGTTGGTCTTTGTTGACTATTCGCCTTGAAATTAAAACAGGCTGTACGTCGCTAATTCTATTAGGTATGTAGTATTGTTCAAGCCAATTAACGTACCTTTGAAGTTGAAAAACAGTATCTGTTGTTGCCTCATTTGGCTTTAATTCAATCGCTATGGCAATTTTTGTATTGTTTTTAATGATCGATAACATAACGTCTATTCTTTGCATACCAACTCCACAAGAAACTTCATTACCAATCCACTCTATAGGTGCACCATTTAGTAAACTTCTGTCCAAACTTGGATTAGTGTTTCTACCTATGTTTTGTACAATATAGGTCTGTAAATGAGGCTCAAAGGATTTTCCTTCAGCATATTTTCTTATCAATCTCGGCAAGACATTAATTTGGTCCTTTCTGCCTGTATACTTATATTTGTTTTGGTCTACTTTCACTTCCTGTGTTGTAAGGTCAAAGGTGAAATTGGTGCCATTTAGCGATTGCTTACCATTCTTATCCCTCAATAGTTTAAATAGTCGGTCGGTTTCATAGTGGGTGATCATTGTATTGCCTCTATTACCTTTCAGTTTCCTGTAAATTAAACTCCAAAGCATTTGATTAGGTGCTTGAATGTATCTTATTTCGTCCAATGCTTCCCATTCAGTAATACCTTTAGCATAGACTTCGTAAGGTTCGACTAAGGTTCTGAATGTTAAGGATTTCCCCAATTCGTTTTTTAGAAACTGGTTATCGTCGTAGTTATCTAGAAATGATAGATCCTCCTTGATTTTAAATATTCCGTAAAACTTACCTTCGTAAATTTTCTTAGGTACATCTTGTTGTAAATAGAAAATCACGTAATCATTTTTTCTTACTCTTTGTGAATCTGCGATCATACTAACTAGATTGTCTTCAGTTCTAGGATGATAACTAGTGGTAGGGCTTGAATTAAAATCAATATATCGTTCCTCACCACCCTCTTTAGGTGCAGCTCCAGTGCCTGCGAATTGATATTCGAGATGATTCTTGAACGTAGTGGTATTAACTATAAATACATGTGTTGTTGCCATATCTTTACCTCTTTTTAAAAAGCATTACGTATTCATGCTTAAAGATATAAAACCCCCCTACCAAAGCTCTATAACGCCAAAGTTCCTTTTGGTTTCTTTTTGCTCTAGTTTCCTCAAAATTTTTCACAATTATGCTCTTTAATAAGTATCCTCTTTTCAACACCTCATTCATACAATAAAACCCTAGTGGTATCCATTCGCCCTTAGAATACTTATCACCTATAACGAGAGCAAAATATCTTCCCTTTTCTAAAAATGGAGTTGCATTGTCGACTACTTCACCAAACATCTTTAAGAATTCGTCAGTGCTCTCAGTCCTTGAAAGGTCTCTACGGTCATTAGAGAATTTTATAATATCGTGGTATGGGGGGTGCATAATGAGAAGTTGAACCTGCTTGACGCCGTGTTTCCCAAGAACCTTTTCTATATTCGCAGTTCTGCTGTCATCATTTATAACCTCAGTGGTCACTTGGTATTTATTAAGTTCCTTCTCTATCAGTTTTTTCCCTTCTTGAGCAACCTCAGAATTTAGCTCTATCCCAATGCCATTTCTCCCCAGTCTTCGGCACTCAATCAATGTTGTCCCACTGCCGACAAAGGTGTCTAAAACCCAATCCTCTTTCTTGGTGTATCTTAATATCATCTGATGAGGAATCTGTGGGATAAAGTTCCCCCAATACCAGCCAAGATGAGCACCTGAGGTATCTCTCTTGTCCAATACCCAAAGGCTATCAGTAATAATCTCATCATATTCCTTCCATCTAAGAAGGTTTATATCACTAACTTTGTTAGTTCTAATCTTTTGAACTCCGTTTTCTAATCTTTTCAGATAGTATTTGGCTCTCCCGATGGTTTGGGCTTCTAAAATCTGATTCAGTTCAGAAATGAGCACATCCTTGCGTAAGGAAACAGTGTCTCCATTTGAGTCGATATTCAATATGCCTTCTCGGTCTTTCTTAGGAGAAGCTATAACCGTCTTCAAAGTGACAACCTTATTCTTTAACAGACTAAAATCAGTTATGGCGTGGCATTCCCTTAAAATCTCTACAAATTTCTCCTTATTCAGGATAGTAACACCAAAAGTTGCAGGCGTTACCTTTAAATCTTCAATAAAGCTTGATTGTGCTATACGACTAGTTTTCATAGCTCACCTCTTTACCCATTCTACCATCTAACCGTCTCACATTCTAGAAGTAGCCATAGGCTATGTAGGAGGGGCTACGGTCTTCTGACGGGTGTTCAAGAGGGCTATTAAGGGTGAGCAGACTAAACGAAAAGAGGAGCTTGATAGGCAAACAGAAAGTCCTCCAGCTACCTGTTATTCCCCCTTCTCCTCCCGTCTGCTCTCTGTTTCTCCAGCTTGAACCAGGGATAGAAGCTGGTTATGCATTCGGCGCCTCTTTTCTTGTCCCAGGCAGAGTTCATAGTCATGTCTATGGCCATGAGGTAGTCGGCTATCCGGTCGGGAAGTATAAAGCGCTCCGCCACATGCTTCCTGCCTTTTCTACCCATTATCCCGGCAGCCTCCGGGTTATTCAGCAGGTAGAGCACCTTCTGTGCCGTTTTTTGGGGGGACTGGTAAAAATAGCCGGTATCACCATCCCGAATCTGGAAGGGGATACCACCGGCGTTACCGGCAATGACTGGTTTACCTTTCCACAGGGCTTCGGTAATCACCAGCCCGAAACCCTCTCTGGTCGATGGTTGCATTATCACACTGGCGGCTCGCTGGAGAGCGTTTACCTCCCGGTAATTCTCCAGACGATTGGCCAGCGAAAGTTTGAGTACGTGGACGCCCTCGTCGCCCTTTATCCTGGAGCGAACCTCGGCCAGAATCCTCTCGCCTTCCGGGTCGTCAGTAGCAAAGCCACCGGCTAACACAAGCTGACATTTTCTATCTTTTCTTACCTGGCGGTAGGTGGCAATGGTTCTATCAAGTCCCTTCCAGGGGTCAAATCTGCCAATCTGGGCGATGATGGGAATTCTGGGGTCTATTTGGTATTTGACGAGGACCCTGTCCATCTCCTCTTGAGTCAGCTCTCGGTTCTTCTCGGAGAGAGGGTCAATGAAGGGGGGGATTATGAATTTGGGTAAAGGCCAGGGTGGGAAAACGTAATGGGGAGCTGAAAATACAGCGGCGTCATAGCCACTAATCCAATCGGTGATGGGATTCAATAGACCGTTACCGGCCCTCAGCACTGGCTCTATATCTATATGACATCTCCAGATCCAGGTTTCTTGGTCTTTTTTAAGGTAGTCGGTTAAACCCAGTGGTTGAGGGTCATGTACGGTCACCATATCCGGGGTATAGTCAATAAGATTAGCGCTGGCGCACTTCTCAAGTTGGCTGAGGTAGGTCTGTTTCATTTGCGGGGTGAAGGAGCCCCTCATGCCCTGTAGTAGATTGTGCAGCATCTTTGTGCATTCGAAGTAGCGCTTTTTCCCGTTAATAATCTTCCATTCGGCCTCGATGCCCAGCGTGTTCAGGAACGGGACGGAGCTATAAAGCATCTCGGCTACGCCTCCACCCTGGGCGGTGGCGCTCAGTTCCAGCAGCTTCAGGCCCTTTAGCCGCTGGGCTACGCCCAGTAGTCTTTCTATTTTCTCTTCACCCACGATAGGGGTATAGGCCGCCAAAGGGGCCGTGGAAAAGGGACAGAAGTCCTTCCGCTTACTATAAACCGTCCCGTCTGCCAGGGTGGAGATAACTTTACTTTTTCCCATGTTACAGAATCCTCTCTCCTACTCAAATAGCCTAAGCTGATTACGTTCAAGCACATCTTTCAGCAATTCTTGAAGCTTTCCCATGGCCAGCGGCGATGGTCTCGTCTTGCCTGATTCCCATCTCTGTACGGTATTCAGCGAGACGCCAATCTTTCTGGCGAGTTGCTCCTGTGTCCACCCGTTGCTGACTCGGCAGAACTTCAGCTTATCGGCAAGCCTTTCCATATTGAATATTCTATAGCACATGTTGTAGCATTTGTCAAGCACCTAGCTTATTTGATGTCGGCTTAAATAGGAGAAGGGTGAGATAGGGCTAACGGGCGGCTTCGATGTCTTTCAGTGCCTGCACCAAGTCTGGGGGGAGCTCTGAGGTGAACTCTGCATATTTACCACTGGAGGGTAGATGGAAACCCAACCGAGAGGCGTGGATAAACTGGCGTGAGAGTCGGGCTGACTTTACCCCGTAGGTGCTGTCTCCCACTACGGGATAGCCAATGGCCGAGAGGTGGACCCGAATCTGGTGGGTGCGACCGGTCTCGGGTCTGACTTCAAGCAGGGTGTGGTTATCGGTGTAGCTGATGACCTGATAGTAGGTGCGTGCCTCTCTACCCTCAGCCACCACCGCCATGCGTTTGCGGTTGCGCGGGTCGCGCCCGATAGGCGCCTCAATCAGACCGCTGTCAGGGGTGAGATGCCCTCTGACTAGTACCAGGTAGGCTTTTACTACAGTATGAGACTTGAACTGGCTTATGAGGTTAGCTTGAGCAGTGCTGTTCTTGGCGACTACTATCAGGCCGGAGGTGTCCTTGTCCAGGCGGTGCACGATTCCCGGTCGTAGCAACTCGCCGCTGTCAGGCAGGCCAGGCAGGTAGGACAGGATGGCATTAACCAGGGTATGGCTGTAGTGTCCTGGTGCCGGATGGACGGTCAGCCCGGCTGGCTTGTCAATGACCAAGAGGTCATCGTCCTCGTAAGCAATGGTCAGCGGCAGGGGCTCGGCGGTCAGGGGGCTGGGGGTGGCAGGTATAGTTATGTTTACCCTATCGCCGGGGTTGAGTCTGAGTCCCGCCTTGGTCGTCTGCTCATTGACCGTGACGTAGCCGTGGCGAATGAGCTTCTGTACCTGGGCCCGTGACAGCTCGGGGCACTGCTGGCAGACGTATTTATCGAGACGGATATCCTGCTCGCCAGCTATGAGGCTGTGTACTCTTTCCATCTACCGCCTCTCGACCCGGACGGCACGGATGAGGTAATAAGCGAGCATAATAGCCCCGATGGTGGCGGCTGAGTCGGCGATATTAAATGTTGGCCAGATGCCGATGCTGATGAAGTCGGTGACGCCGCCAAGGTCAGGGTTTAGGCGGTCAATCAGGTTTCCCATTGTGCCGCCGAGGATTAGGCCGAGGGCTATCCTGCTTTGCGTACTGTTAAAGAGGGGGAAACGGCGGTAAAGGAAAAGAGCCCAGACGAGAATAATGGCAACCGCCACCGAGGCAACTATAGTCAGGGTGAATGATTGGCCTTGAAATAGACCGAAGGCAGCGCCGGTATTGGGGGGGACCCGGACTATCCCCAAAATTCCTATGTCAAACAGGGATTCCCCTACAGCCAAGTTGGACCTTATCCATATTTTGCTGAGCTGGTCAGCAGCTATTATCAGGAGCGCAGTGAGGAAGAAGACTACATGGTGCGGCTTACCTTGGCTAAAACTTGGCTTTTGCATCCTTTGTCTGAGCCTTGCACGTTAAGCACAGGTTCGCTTGGGGAAGGGCCTCTAATCGGTCCGGGTCTATAGGTTGACCGCAGTTATCGCATTGGCCGTAGGTGCCTTGTTCAAACTTTTCTAAGGCGTGCTCTACTTCTACCAGCAGGTCCTTGGTGCGCTTTTCCAATGCCAGGCGTTTTTCAAACTCAAAGCTCTCGGTAGCTTCCTCTTCTCTTTTACCAAACGGGCTACCCTCCCGCCTCTCATTGGCAGGACGGGCACTCGCCTTTAATTGCTCCACTTCTTCAGTCAAGCGCTTTAGCTCACTCTGCAAACGGGCCCGGAGTTCATCAAAATCCTTAGCCACCTTCTTCCTCCCGCCTGTCGAGTTTTCCCCGGCTATTCCTGATTTCTTCTGCTTGTTAGTGACCATAAGCCGTTATGTGTGGTTCGGTTAAGAGCAAAAATAGACGGAGATAGTCAAGCGTGATCGGCTATCCGCAGATAGTAATCGCGCTGAAGCTTGAGTTTACCTCACTGGTATAGAATTCGCTGGTGTAGCAGACCAACCATTCCCCCGGTGGCATAATTACCGGTTTCGGACTGGTTGACCAGTCGTGGTGAACAAACCCTGAAGAGGTAAAATCACCCATAGTAATAGTGTATCCCATTTATCCCATTTGGTCAATCCTTGGGGGTAAGGTTCAGCAGACGCCTCCTCGGTTGACAGTGGACAAAGCGGGTAAATATAATTAAGTATACCTTTCTTGTGGTTCCTCGTTGGCTATATCGTTGTGTACTGCACCAATTATCTCTGGAGGATGGATTAGTGTTAGCCTTAGAGGGTACTAGGATACTGGATCTCACCCGGGTTGGCCCGGGCACTTTCTGCACTATGGTTCTGGGTGACCTGGGTGCGGAGGTAATTAAGGTTGAGTCCCCACCGGCACCGGGGACCCGCCAGGGAGGGTTCTTTCATTCACCGCTGGCTGAGGAGGGAAAAAGAGAAGCGGCCTATGAGTGTCTCGACCGAAATAAGAAGAGCATGGGACTTGATTTAAGGTCGGAGACGGGTCGTCATCTCTTCCACCAGCTGGTCAAAGGGGCAGATGTGGTGGTTGAGGCCTTCCGACCGGGTGTGGTGAAACGCTTGGGCATAGACTATGAGACTGTGAGCAAGATAAACCCGGGGATTGTGTATTGCTCCGTTACCGGATACGGGCAGGACGGTCCCTACAAAGAGCTGTTAGGCCACGATATCAACTATATTTCCATTGCCGGGGCATTAGACTTAATTGGCGAGCCTGGCGGGCAGCCGGTTATTCCGCTAAGCTTGTTAGCCAACCACGGGGGCGGTGGTATGCATGCGGCTGTAGGCATTCTCAGTGCTCTTATAGCCAGGACGAAAACAGGTAGGGGACAGTACGTAGACATAGCTTTAGCTGATAGTGTTATCTCGCTCCTGGCTTGGCATGCGGTAAGGTACTTCTGTCATAACGTAGTGCCTGAGCGGGGAAGGACCACCGAGGGCGGTGCTTATCCCTACTACAATATGTATGAGACCAAAGACGGAAAGTATATCAGTATTGGCTGCATAGAGCCCTGGCTATGGGAAAACCTGTGTCGGGAAATCGGTAAGGAGGAATTCGCCCCCTTCCATTATGAGCAGGGGCATCTTCTCTATCCGCCAGAGGGTGAGGGATGGCAGGAAGTGTCCGCCTATCTCAAACAGCTTTTTCTCACCAAGACCAGAGACGAGTGGTTCGAGCTGCTGAGGCAAATGGATATCCCGATAGCCAAGGTCCATTCCATGGACGAGGTTTTCTCCGACCCTCAAGTGCTTCATCGCCAGATGGTCATAGAGGTGGACGACGCTACCGGAGAGAAGGTAAGACAGACCGGTATTGCTATCAAGCTATCGGACACGCCGGGCAAGGTTAGAAGCCTGTCCCCAACACTCGGTCAGCATACTGAGGAAATACTTACCGAACTGGGGTATGATAGTCAGGAAATCGGCAGACTGCGCCAAGAGGGTACCATAGCTTAGTAGCTGGTAGAAGGAGGTGAGCCTAATGGTGGCGAAGGCGTATGTTCTGATTGAGACAGCGGTGGGTAGAGCTAAGGAGGTCGTTTCTACGGTTGAGAAGCTGGAAGGAGTGACATCGGTCGATGCGGTTACCGGGCCCTATGATATTATCGCCATAGTAGAGAAACAAAGCCTGAACGAGATTGGTGACCTGGTTACCGGGAAGATTCATCCCATCGCTGGCATTTCCCGAACCGTTACTTGCCTGGCGATGTGGGTCGACTAGGTTCGAGATAGCGCTTCTAGCTTCGTCAGTACCTCGTTTATAGTCGGCTCATCGGTGGAAGTCCCGGAGGTTACACCTACGCGGCTTTGACCTTGAAGCCAGGACGGCTGGATTTCCTCGGCAGTTTCAATCAGATATGTCCTGGTGGCTGTGGAAGATAGGTCGGCAAGGTGTTTGGTATTGGCACTGTTGTGACCGCCGATAACCAGCATCAAATCAACCTTGCTGGCTAACTTCATGGCAGCCGCTTGCCGTTTCCTAATATCGTGACATATCGTGTCGATGACTCTTAGCTCGGAATCTCTACCAAAGACAGAATCGACAAGCTTCTTGACGAATCCGTTGAATTTGGCCGGCACCTGGGTTGTCTGGGACAGCACCCCTATGCGACGGGGCACACGGCGAAGGTCAGCCACGAACTTATCATCCAGAGCGGCCAGTCCTTTGTCTTTAGCCCAGCCGAGAACCCCTTTGACCTCGGGATGGTTGGCATCACCGTATATGACGACAAAAAAGTCAGACTCAGCCAGTCTCTGGGCGGTAACCTGGGCTCGGCGTACGAAGGGGCAGGTAGTATCAACTACTTCAACGTCCCGCGCCCGAATCTCGTTCTCCAGTTGGGGACTCACCCCGTGAGCGCTTATCACGATGACATCGCCCCGGACCTCATCCATATCTTTGACCGTTTTCACTCCCATCTGAGCTAGTCTTTGAAGTACCTGTTGATTGTGAACTACGGCCCCCAGTGTTTCCACTCCACCGCGTTCATGGGCAATTCTCTCAACGGTGTCAATGGCCCGCTTGACCCCGAAGCAAAAGCCTATTTCCTCAGTTTTTTCAATTTTCATTATGAGTAATGCCCCCGGTATTCTTGGGGAAGGAGTTCGGCTATATGCGACATTATAATGTTGGTGAATTCAGCAAGTTCCCGCTTGGTCAGTCTGCTTCTATGTGGTGGCAGGTAGAAAGGCTCGCCGATGTTGACCATTATGTGGGGGCGGCGCAGGAGCTTTAGGGGGTGCTCGATTTGTTCTGTACCCGAAATACCCACGGGAAGAATCGGGGTGCCAGTACGACAGGCTATCATCGCCGCGCCGGAGAAAGCAGGGCGCAACTGCCTACTACGGCTCCTCATGCCTTCCGGGAACATAACCAGGGCCAGACCGTTGGCCAGCACCTGGTGTGCCTCGCGCATTCCTTGCCTGTCCAGCCGGCCTCGCTGTACCCGAAATCCGCCGAGGCTACGTACGAAATAAGCAATCACCCCGAAGCGGAATAGCTCCCTTTTTGCCATGAACGCTGTCTTTCGCTCAAGGCTAACCCCAAGCAGAGGCGGGTCGGCTAGGCTGAGATGGTTGGCCACAACCAGCAGTGGTCCCTGCCTGGGGACATTCTCCCTGCCCCTGACCTGCCAGCGGGTAAGCAGAGAGAACAGGTTTTTTATTATAACTCGGCTCACATAGTAGAACCAAGGCACTATTCTATCCTGCACCGGGAAAGATGATACCTAATAATTATACTCCGCGGTTGGGGGGCAAGACAAACTTGATTGTCTTATTTGTTTGTTACATAATAGTGGGTAATTATCTGGGCTGGGGAAATGAAGACTCTGAGCGCGGGCAAGATAAGAGGCCTACAGCAGATAGCCAATTCGGATGGCATCCTGGCGATGTGCGCTATGGACCACCGGGGTTCCCTACGTAGCCTGATTGACGAGGAGCACCCGGAAGAGGTCGACTATGAAGAAATGGTTGAGCGCAAGATAGAGCTATGCTCGGCCCTGGCCAAATACGCTAGTGCCGTGCTGCTTGACCCTATATTTGGTGCTGCTCAGTGTATCAGTCACGGTGTCTTACCTGGTGGCACCGGGCTTCTGGTTAGTATAGAAGCCACTGGCTACTCCGGGGGGAGGGAACGTCGCCTCACCGAGTTGCTTGAGGGGTGGAGTGTTGAGAAGATTAAGCGAATGGGTGCCTCAGCAGTGAAGATTCTGGTCTATTATCGCCCCGATTTGACTGAGCTAGCGAGACAGCAGTTAAGGACGGTTGATATGGTGGCTAGCGAATGTATAAAATATGACCTACCTTTCTTGGTAGAGCCGAAGAGCTTTGCTGTGGGTAGCGAGGTCTCTAACCCGGCTGAGTTTGCTGCGGTGAAAGGGCAGATAGTGATTAAATCTGCCCAGGATATCACGGCTCTACCCGTAGATGTGCTAAAGGTCGAGTTTCCCGCTGACCTGCACTACAGACAGGACCAGGCTGAACTCATGAGTCTCTGTCATCGGCTGGATGAGTCGTCTCGAGTTCCGTGGGTCGTCTTGAGTGCCGGGGTGGGCTTCGAACTTTTTTGTCGGCAAGTGGAAATCGCCTGCCAGTCTGGTGCTTCGGGCTTTCTGGGTGGTCGGGCTATCTGGCAGGAGGCAATGTATATTGATGATACTAAGGAGCGTCTTAACTATCTGGTAACAGTGGTGGTGGATAGGTTCAAAAAATTAACTGAAATAGCCAGCAGGCATGCGGTACCTTGGTACGAGAAGCTCGGACTCACCGCCCATGAGTTAGCCCAGACATCAGAAACTTGGTATAGAGAGTATTGAGTTGAAACAAGCCCTGATTGCTACCGCAACCCTGAACCCCAGCCTGGATATAACCATTACCGTCCAGGGGCTGGTAGTAGACGGGACCAACCGCTGGACACATTCGCGTATCTATGCCGGCGGGAAGGGTATTGATGTCTCACGGGCAATCCACGAAATGGGTGGTCACACTGTTGCTTATGGGTTTATAGGCGGTTCCCCAGGCAGGCAGGTTGAAATAATGCTTGACGAAGAAGGGGTGCTGTTTAGTTTCACGCCCGTCGAGCACGAAACACGGACTAACTTTATTATTACCGATACCCAGACCTCGCGGCAGACCAGGATCGATGCCCCCGGTCCTCGTATCTCAAAGAAGGAATTTGAGAGATTTCACAATAAAGTGATACAAATGCGTCCCAGGCCGGATTTCATGGTGCTCGGCGGTAGCGTGCCACCGGGTCTGCCGGCTAACATTTACTACGATATGATTATGGAAGCTAAAGAGTTCAACGTGAGATGCATTCTGGACTCTGAAGGTCAGTGGCTGGAGGAGGGTATAAAGGCTAAGCCTTACCTTATTAAGCCTAATGTTCGTGAGGCTGAGGGGTTCCTTGGGAAGGAGCTTTTGACCGAAGAGGCAATCATAGGGGCAGCTCTCGACCTGGTACGGGCGGGTGTTGAGGTAGCAGTTATCTCCAGGGGAAAGGACGGTATTATTGCTGCTACCAAGGAGAAGGTTGTGAAGGCGTTGCCACCCCAGGTTAAGGTTCGAAGTGCCGTAGGTGCTGGCGATTGTGCGGTGGCTGGACTTGCCCTAAAGCTAGGTCGCGGAGAGTCACTGTTAGAGGCCTGCCGTCTGGCGGTGGCTATGGGAACGGCTGCAGTGTTGACTCCGGGCAATGAGTTGTGTCGTCGGGCTGATGTGGAAAAGCTACTGCCGCAAGTCCAAGTCTGGGAGACGGTAGCTGCGAGGCGGGCGAAAGTATCCTTCACCATCTAGTAGCGGCTTTGAGGGCGTTGGAGAATCTAGGCTCCCAGGCGCCTTTTTATTTCCGGGATGGCGTCCCGGGCAGCCAGTTCACCCTGCAGAATGAACTCCTCAGCTCGGTGGAACTCGCCGGCACCGATGTGTGACACCTGAGGTTGAATTACTATGTCGGCATCCTCTAGGCAGGTCCTAACTAATGAATAAATGCCGCTGTAGATAGATAGTATCATGATACTAAAGATATTGGGCTCTTTGCCCTCTTCTGTCTCCTCTTCGGCTGGCTGACGGGTCACTGTCCGGGTGTCGGGTATTACGTTTACAGCTATTACGAAGTCTGCGCCCATCTCCTTAAGCACACTTACCGGTACCGGGTTCACTAGAATACCGTCGACCAGGTATCTGCCCAGCCATTTATCCGCAGTGAATATTACTGGAATGGAGATGCTGGCCCTTACTGCCCTCAGCACCGAGCCCCGTGTTATCACTATCTCTTCGCCAGTATTGACATCGGTAGCCACACAGGCTAAGGGTAAGTCCAGTTCGCCGAACTTAACATCACCAATAATTGTTTTGAGCAGGCCCGTAATCTTCTTTCCCCCGATAAAGCCAGTCTTGTGGGGGACCAGGTCCACCAGAGAGAGCCATTTCTTCCAGTCCCGGCTTAAAGCCAGGTCTTTTACGAGGCTAAAGTCCTTCCCTTGGGCATAGATGGCGCCGATGGCGGCACCGGCGCTGGTGCCGGCAATCATATCAATAGGAATACCTTCCCGCTGCAGGACTTCCAGGACACCAATGTGGGCCAGTCCTCGAGCCGCACCGCTGCCCAGAGCCAGTCCGACCTTTTTTCTTGGCGATTTGGCCAACTTCTTACTCCCATAACTCCTCTATATCCTTCTCTGCCTGCTTTACGGACCCGGCCTTCCCCTTGCGGGCAAAGTCCTGGTAAGAGGCGGGGGAGCCGTACTCTCGGGTCCTGATTACCACCGGCATGGGTACCGCATGACCGAAGATAAGCGCCTGCTGTTTTGATTCCAGCCGCGATAATACTGATTTGAGTTCACTTCTACCCGATACCCCGGCGAGCACACTGTCGATGTCACGGTCGTTGTCTAGGAGGCAGGTAATCTTGGTGCCGATTTGAGACATAACCTCATCATCGATGCCGCTGGGCCGCTGGTCAATCACCAGCAGCGTGACATTATACTTGCGCATCTCCCGGGCAATGGTGCCAAAGATGGTCTGGCTGGCCAGCTCGGGGTTGAGGAACTTATGCGCTTCCTCAATGGTGATGACCAGGGGGTGGGGTGGGGCAGCGTCCTCGCCCATCGCCTTTTCCATTCTCTCCTGGTATTGACTGTGGATGCGACGGGTGAGCATGTTGGCGACCAGGATGTAGGCCGTGATATCGGAGTATCGGCCAAACTCCAAAACTACATTTGTACCCCGGTCAAGACATTCCAGAATGCGCCTTACCGGGTTGTCTGTCGCCCGGGTTTCTAGGAAGGGAAGGCGCCTCAGGGTCTCCAGCCCGCGGCGCAGGTTCCTGTAGGTGCTCTCGTGGATGCTCAGTCTGTTTAGTAGCTGTCTGGTTTCCTCGCCATCCTCTAATTCCAGTGTAGCTTGAATCCATCTCTTATCGCCGAACTCGCGGCATAGCTGGTAAACGGCCTGGACTGAGGCCTCGGTGAGGTTCAAGGTCTGGCGGAGCAGGGCAATATCCTCGGGCTCAATTTCGTCATAGCCGAGCCTGACCACAAAATCGGTGCTTACCCGCCGCCGCCTCGAACTCTCCTCATCAAGGGTAAACACTGCCACCTTGTCCGGGAAAAGCTGCTTGAGCGCCTTGACCTTGTGCCCTCCCTCGCTGCTGCCTTCCCAGCCGTACTCGTTATGCATATCAAAGACCAGGCTGGCGGCTTTTCCCTTCTGGAGCATGCCGATGAGCAGTAGCCTGGTGAGGAAGGTCTTCCCGGTGCCACTCTTGCCGAAGATGCCGTTTGAGCGCTTGACCAGCTCTTCCAGGTTGAGGCAGATTTTGGTCTCCATGTCCAGTGGCGTCCCGATGTAGAACTTCCTTTCGTCTTCGCTGCCGAAGACCAGCTCGACATCCGGTTGCCCTGCTAGGTTCACCGTTGAGAAGTGGCTGGGCACTGTTTTGACCGGTTGGGGTCCTTCAAGCAGGGCCTCGGCGCCACCGCCAATAGTGAGCATGGGTAGAACGTGGAGCGTGCCGTAGGTGCTGGTTCCGGCCAGCACTTCGGCGGTAAAGGGGTCGGAAACGTCTGGCGGCGTGAGGGTAAGTTTCTGGTCTATCACCCCCAGGGTGACATCGGTTGTCATGCCGAAGAAACGCTGCTTCTCGCCCTCAATGGTTACATAGCGACCCACCGCCATGTCCTCAACCGAAGCCGAGCTATCCAGCCGGACTTCCACTCCCTTGGTTAATGAGCCGGAGACGACGATGCCCAGTCTTTGCCTGTTTTCCTCGGTCACTGTCTTATCCTCTCCAGAATAGCCTTGAGCTGGTCGAACTGGCCGCCAAGTAGTACCGCCAGCTCTTTAGCTGCCGCCACCAGGAAGGCGTGGCGGTCTTCATATGCCTGGCTCATCTGACGCAGGCAGGCGGCAATAAGCTCGTCCTGGGAGACCGGGAGGCGGGTATTGAGCAGCAGGGTAAGGAAGTTAAGGGACTGGCTGAACTCCTTCACCTCCTCGGGGGAGCACAGGTAGACAAAGCCGTGTATTCGCGCCGGTTTTGGTGGCAGGTAGTGGTAGAGTCTGTCGTCCTGCCTGTGTCCGACCACCAGGGCGCTGAACTCGCTGCGAAGTAGCTCCAGGAGCTGGGGGCTGGAGCGGTAGATTTCTTCCTCGCTGGCTTCATCCCTGCCGCGGGCAATAGGACGCCGCCCGGGGTCAAGGCTGGTGGTAGTGGCATGACAGACTATGCCGTATAATTCCAGCGGCGGTTCTCTGGTCTTGACCAGGCTGCCCAGTGGCGGCGACTGGTAAAGCTCGTAGCACTGGGCGACGAAATCCGTGGTGCTGGCTTCAATTATCTCACCGACCCTGTCTGCTGATTCAGCCATGTTCAACTACCAGTATACCCCTTTTTGCTTCTTATCGGGTAACCCTGTCACCTTTCCCCCTCCCCCTTACCAAGGGGAAGTTTATTTCTTCTTTACCTTTGGCTGCTTGGACTTTTTCACGTTCTTTCTACCCTTAGTGCCCATTTGCTGAACCTCCTCTAATTGAATCAATACTGATTAACAATGTCCTGAATGTTATTTAAGAATGTGTTGTCCTCGATGGTCGGGGCACCTGGCGGGGAGATGAACAAGATGCCGTTATAACAGCCTTCGATGGTGTTATTGACAATCTCTGGCGAGCCACCGTCGATGACAATGCCAGCATGATTAGGGTTCGGGCCCAAGTCGTTATTGCGGATTGTGGGAGAGCTATTGTGCATGTCAATCAACTCGTGGCCGGCGTAGGAGATAGTGTTATACTCGACTACCACCGAACTGTTAGCGCCCACCCCACACTCGCCTATGTGCCTCAGGATATTGTGACTGACCTCGGTCCCATCCCTAGGGCCAAGAACGCGGTAGTACTCCACTACGGCATAGGAGAGAATGCCGTGCTCGAACTCAAAATGATTCCAGTCGTAGATGCCTGGAGTCGGGCTGTCAGAGGTGATGGTGATCATTTGCTCGGGTGTCCCCACCGCATGTAAAGTGCCATGGACGCGTATAGAGATATGATTGCCCTCGTCCCTGAATGGTTCGCCAAAGTGAACGCCTCTATAATACGGGTCTTCACCTGGGTGTTCTTGTCGGATACCTTGCTGCATATCGAAGGGGTCGGTGAACAGATTCTCCACGTCCTGATTGGCGGCAATGAGCACTCTGGTGCCCGGCTCAATGGTTAGTGTGAACCCCTCTTCAACAATAATGTCACCGATGATATGAATCTCGCCACGCCAGGTCTCATCCCATTTTATGCACCCATGCGTGGTTCGGTTGACGATGGGGCTAGGAGTTGGCTCTGGCTCTTCTGGTGGCGCTGGTTGTTCAGCAGGCGGAGCTTCGGTTGGTGCACTGCAGGCGCTGACTAGCATAACCCCGATAACTAGAACTAGTAATAATATTCGTTTCATTTTATTAGGCTTACACCCACCTTGTTCTCTTGCTCCGGCTCTTGGCTGAGCCGAGGCTGGGCATTTTTTCTTGCGCCAGGGATGACTCAACCAGTTGCCAGAAGTTCTCCCTATCAGCCGCGGTGACCACCGCCTTTTCGTGGGCTTCGCTCAGGGCGACGGGGTATCCGTGCCCGCGGCGGCACTGGTCCAGGACCAGGGTGTGAGTCAGACCGAGCAGGCTTTCGTCCGCGGCTACCCAGCCCGGAATCTCAACCCGGGCTATTTCACCGTCCAGCCTGACATAGAAAAAGTGGACCTGGTGTATTCTGTAGTGCTTCTGGACTATGGACGATTGACTGAAAAAGGTGGCTGACCTTTCACCCGGACCCAATATGTCTGAGAGCAGCTCCCGGTCTCGTATACCAGCCACGGCATCACAGTCCCTTTTTTCGCCGGCGGCACAGTGGCGGTCGCAGTCAGGCGGGTCATATGGGCAGAGAGCCACCCGCAGGGTATTGACCACATCGGTACTGCGGGGAAAGCTGATGTAGCTGGCCAGGGCAAGCTGTCTGGTGCGGTTAAGCTGCCGTATTGCCTCAAGATAGCTCAGGAACCCCTCATTCAGCAGTGCCTCTGTAACAAATCCGGGATAAGCCTCAAGCCCCCACAGGATAAGCGAGCCGTCAAGTAG
>CAZMZA010000024.1:0-16925 GCA_964570635.1 uncultured Dehalococcoidales bacterium | reverse complement strand
GCTCGGATACGGCAAACCTGATTGCTTGAGCGTCTTGAGTTACGAGTATGATGTCATCCTGGTCAGCGGCGATACAAGTTGCCACTAGCTCGTCACCCTTTTCCAAATCCATAGCGATGAGCCCGCTACTCCGAACGGAAGCGAACTGGTCCAGGGCTGTTTTCTTAATCTCACCGTGGCTGGTAGCCATCAACAGGTAGGTATCTGGCCTGAATTTAGTCACCGCCAGCATAGCGGTGACCCTTTCATTATTGGCGATGGGGAAGAGATTAATCACCGCGGTTCCTTTGGCTACCCGTGAGACGTCGGCCGGCACTTCGTGGCACTTCAGGCTAAAGACCTTGCCCCGGCTGGTGAAGAAAAGCAGAATATCGTGAGTATCAGCGACTGTCAAGAGCCTTACCGCGTCCTTCTCCCTCGTTACCATGCCTATTATTCCCTTGCCACCCCGATGCTGAGGGCGGTAAGCACGAGATGGTACTCTCTTGACGAACCCCCTGGTACTGAGTGTTACCACTACCCTTTGATGGGGGATGAGGTCTTCCTCACGGAATTCCAGAGCCGCCTGTTCGCTTATCTGGGTTCGTCGCGGGTCGCTATATTTAGATTTTACCTCAGTCATTTCTTCCTGTATCAGGTGGAGCATTCTTCTGGGGTTAGCTAGCAGGTCCTCGAGATAAGAGATGGTTTTCAGCACTTCCGCATACTCATCAAGAATCTTCGTCCGCTCCAGACGTGCCAGTCGGCGTAGCTGCATGTCAAGTATAGCCTGTGCTTGAATTTCAGTAAGTTTGAAGCCCGTCATCAGGTTCTTCCGGGCAACCTCGGCATTTTCCGCTTTTCGGATAGTAGCGATTATCTTGTCTATGTGGTCGAGGGCAATCTTCAGCCCCTCCAGAATATGAGCCCTTGCTTGAGCTTGTTTCAGTTCGAATCGAGAGCGACGGGTAATAACCTCATGCCGGAAATCTATGAAGTACTGAAGTGCTTCTTTGAGACTGATTACGCGCGGCTGACCATCAACCAGAGCCAGCATATTAACAAAGAAAGTCGACTGCATTGAGGTATATTTGTACAGGTTATTGAGAACCTGCTGTGGTTGAGCTTCCTTCTTTAGCTCAATGGCAATGCGCATACCCTGTCGGTCTGACTCATCGCGCAGTTCACTGATACCCTCAATTTTCTTGTCCTTGACCAGGTCGGCGATTCTTTCCACCAGGGCTGCCTTATTTGTCTGGTAGGGTAGCTCGCTGATTAGTATCTGATGGCGTCCGGTTCCTCGAATCTCTCCGAGGATAGCCTTGGCCCGAACTGTTATTCTGCCATGTCCGGTAGCATAGGCATTCTTGATGCCATCCTGCCCGAGGATGATGCCGGCGGTTGGGAAGTCCGGTCCGTTAACAAACTGGGTGAGTTCATTAACTGTGGCTTCAGGGTTGTCAATAAGGTAAATGATGGCGTCACACACCTCACCGAGGTTATGCGGTGGAATGTTGGTAGCCATGCCTACCGCAATTCCCGAGCTGCCATTAACCAGCAGATTGGGCAGTCGGCTGGGCAGGACTACTGGTTCTTTGAGGCTATCATCAAAATTTGGTATGAAGTCCACGGTGTCCCGGTCAATATCAGCCAGTGTCTCTTCGGCAATGGACGATAGGCGGGCCTCAGTGTAGCGCATAGCTGCCGGGGGGTCGTTATCCATACTGCCGAAGTTACCCTGCCCGTCAATGAGAACATACCGCATTGAGAAGTCCTGTGCCATGCGCACCATTGCCTCATAAACGGGGGCATCACCGTGGGGATGGTATTTACCCAGTACCTCGCCGACAATACGGGCACACTTTTTATGGGGGCTGGCGGGACCTAGCCCAAGGCCGTCCATGGCATAGAGAATTCGTCGGTGCACTGGCTTTAGCCCGTCCCGGACATCAGGTAGCGCGCGAGACACGATGACACTCATCGCATAGTCAAGATAAGAACTTTTAATCTCATCTTCTATGTTTACCGGCTTGACCTTTCCTAAAACCACCTTCAGTTCGACCTCCTATTCCTCGTTAATTGTCTGGTCTTCCTCGAAGTCTAAAGACTCCTCAGCAAATGCTTCTTCATACCCTGCTTCACCTCTGGGTATCTTTTCCCCGACGTGCGGTCGAAAGCCCCTCAGCCCTTTCGGAGGGAAGGAGAGTTGTCCTGCCTGACTGGGGTCCTGGTATATCTCCCTGATAATAATCGTCACCCTATCTTCTGCTGAGCTGACGATGGCGGCGGTATATTCATTACCCCCCTCCATTAACCTGACAAGTCGCTGAGCATGTCTGGGGTCAACCTGGCCCAACTCCTCACTACGGTTGTTTCTCACAACTAGGTTGGCCCCGTCTATTCTCAAATTCACCTTATCACCGGCAGCCATTCGGGCCAGAATTTCCTTTGGTGCTAGGCGATAGAGTTCAACGACTCCGGCCTTGCCCACTTCCTCGATAAAGTGGTGTGGCTCAGCTTTGTGGGAATCCCCCTCAGAGCCGACTAAAGTCTCCCCTAGATGAGATAGACGCTGAAGATTCTTTTTGGCGATGGTGTTGTAGGGGTCAAGTTCCATTGCCCGGCTGTAAGCTTCCTTGGCTTGAGAATACATACCGAGTTCTATGTGAGCTCGGCCCAAGCGATTATAAGCCTCGACATCGTTGGGGAAGCTATCTATTATCTCTTGGTTGGTGGCAATTGCCTCCCGCCACCGACCCTGCATGGCTAGGTTTATAGCCTGTTTGGTGCGCTGCCGCCTTAGCCTTATTTGGCTTTCTTCGTCGTAGGTCATTAGCTACTCCACAGTTACACTTTTGGCTAGGTTGCGCGGGAAGTCTATAGGATGACCTCTTTCCTTAGCAGTATAGTAGGCAAGTAACTGCAAAGCTACGGTATTAACTACTGGCGAGAATATAGCATCGACGTGTGGTACGGTAATGACCGAGTCAGCTATGCTCTCGATGGTCTCATCTCTCTCGTCGGCCAGCGCTGTCAGGGGTGACCTTCTGGCTTTGACCTCTTTGATATTGGTGAGCATAGCCCGATAGGTATCATCCTTGGCCAGAATGGCAATAACCGGTGTATTGCTGCCGAGTAAGGCGAAGGGACCATGCTTCAGCTCTCCGGCAGCACAGCCCTCAGCCGGAATGTAGGCAACCTCCTTCAGCTTAAGCGCTCCCTCTAGAGCTACCGGAAAGTTTATGCCTCTACCAATGAAGAACACGTTGTCATATCCTGATAGGTATTTGGCGTGCTCGGCTAACTTAGCCTCATTATCTAAGACCTGTTGGACCTTACTTGGTAGCTGTCTTAATCCCGCGAGCAAATTGTCTAATCTACTAGTCTCAATTTTGGCATGTGACGTTATTAACCAGTATAGCACCATAAGCTGGGCGGTAAAGCTCTTGGTGGCTGCCACGCTTATCTCGGGGCCGGCCTTGGTGTAGATGGTCTGGTCAGCTAGCCGAGTGGCACTGCTCCCCACCACGTTGGTAATGGCTAACACCTTGCACCCGGCGGCTCTTAACCTCTTTATAGCTCTCAGTACGTCTGCCGTCTCACCGGACTGGGTGATGACAATGGCTATGGTTCTAGCCAGGGTCTCACTATAGTGATTAAATTCGGAGGCTAGCTCGACTCTTACCGGGATTTTGAGTAACCCTTCGATGATGTATTTCCCTATAAGCGCTGCGTGGTATGAGGTACCGCAGGCTAAAATGAGCATGGTTTGCGCACCGTCATCTATCATCGCTGCTAGTTCAGGTATTGGCTCGGTGGCTGACAGCCGTTCGCTAAGGGTATCCCGTATTACCTTGGGCTGCTCGTGAATCTCCTTAAGCATGAAGTGTTCGTAGCCGGCTTTGCGAGCCTCCTCTACATTCCACAGAACTTTTTGCTCCTCCCTCTCAATATCTTTGCCGTCTCGTCTAACCTTGACGCTATCCGCCGTGACAATCCCCATGTCGCCGTCTTCCAGGTATATGACTCTGCTGGTGTAATCCAGTATCGCCGGTACATCTGAGGCAATGAAATTCTCCCTATCGCCTACACCGATGATTAACGGACTGTCTTTCCTTGCGGCTACCAGTTTTCTCTCGCCGGCTGTCAATACTATTATGGCGTAGGAACCTTCCAAATCACGCAGAGCGAGTTCGATTGCCTGCTCTAGATTGCCATTGTAGTACTTCTCAATGAGGTGTGGGATTACCTCGGTATCTGTTTCAGAAGCGAAGCTGTGCCCTTCATCAGTTAGCTGCTGCTTTAAGCTCTGGAAGTTGTCTATTATTCCGTTATGCACTACAGTGATATTGCCCTGGCAATCACAGTGCGGATGAGCGTTTACCTGGCACGGCTCTCCGTGGGTCGCCCATCTGGTATGACCGATGCCCACCGTTCCGCTTAATCGTGGTGCTGTCTGGCTCAGGGCGGCCACTCTAACTGCATCTTTGTACACCTGGACGCTATTACCGGCTACAGCTATGCCGCAGGAGTCGTAGCCCCGATATTCCAGTCTGCTTAAGCAGCCGAGTAGAATGGGCTGTGCCTGCCTTCTCCCTACATAACCGATGATGCCACACATGGTTAGACTATCAGGCTCCTATCGGGCAATGTGCCACCGATCAGCTTCAAGGCCTGAACCTGGCTATAATTACCCAAAATAACCCCAGGCTGGGCTACTACGCTGTTGCCCAAGCTGCAGTCCTCGCCCAGCATTGCCCCCATATTAACCTGGTGGTGCTCGTCATCGACTTTTACCTCAGTTTCACCACTTAAGGCTGTGAAGCGTCCTTTTATGACACAGCCTCTATCGATGAGGGAGTCCTGTATGATAGACCCGGAGCCGATACTCACGTCATTACCAATGAGACTGTTCCTTATCTCGCTGAGGGGTGAGACGACGACATTGTCACCGATGCTGGTAGCCGCTAGCAGGCACACGTTAGGACCGATATCGCAGTTGTTCCCGATAACCACCGGCCCCACTATGTAGGAGTTTGAGCGTATCACCGTGTCTTTTCCCACCGAGACCGTTCCTGTCAGTGAAACCCCTTTCTCGATGGTGCCACCCAGGTTGGTCTCGATTCGGTGGAGAATAGCGTCATTAAGGCTCAGTAAGTCCCACGGATAGACTGCATCAAGCCAGGTGCCGGCTGTTTCATGCGTATTAATCCGTTTACCCTGAGCGATCATGTTGTTCAGTACGTCAGGGATGTCCAGCTCAGGCTCGATGAAGTCGAAGACCTCTTTAGTAAAGGCGTAGATGCCGGTGTTAATGATATCGCTGGTCGCTTCCCGAGGTTTCTCAATAATAGTCTTGGCTACGCCCTTGCTGGTCATTACAACCCCGTATCTGGACGGGTTGTCTGCCTTCTTCACCAGCATCGCTTGGGGTTTGGTATCGACAAGCCGGGCAATCGTGTCAGCTTCGATGAGGTTGTCTCCGGGCAGGACTAGGAATTCGTCTTCAGCTACGTCCCTTGCCTGGGCGAGGGCATGGGCCGTGCCCAGTTGTCTCTCCTGAGTGACGTAGGTAATTTCAACCCCAAACTGCTCTCCAGAGCCGAAATAATCGAGCACCTGCTCATGCCTGTAGCCGACTACGAGCACGATACGGCGAATGCCGGTTCGGGCCAGTGCCTCGACTACGTAGCTCAGTATCGGCCTATCGGCTATACGGAGCATCACCTTTGGCTTGGTCACCGTAAACGGTCTCAGCCTTTGCCCCTCACCTGCGGCTAGAATTACTGCTTGCTGCATTGGTGCACCTTAAAATACCTTTGAATTTGGCGAGATAACTCCACTGACGATAGCCACTGGTCCAATGTGGGTATCGTTGCCAATCATAGTACCCACGTTAATACACGCGTTTATCCCTGTTTCTGTTCTATCTCCAATTATAGCACCCAGCTTGCGTCTTTTGGTATCTATACCGGCCGCTGTTATATTCTCTTTATCCAGCCGAAGATTGGCAATCTTGGTGCCGGCGCCGAAGTTACACTGTTCACCAATGATACTGTCACCCACGTAGTTATGGTGGGGGAGGTTGCTGTTCTTCATGATTATGCTGTTCTTGACCTCGACGGCACTGCCGATATGGCACCTGTCACCGATGGAGGTGTAAGGGCGTATGTAGCAGTTGGGTCCTATCTCGCAGTCTTCCCCGATTATCACCGGCCCGACTATGTATGAGCCCGACCTTACCAGTGTGTTCCTGCCGATGGATACCGGGTCTTTGATTACCACATTCCCTTCTGTCTTCCCCAGGTGCTCCGTTTCGGTCTCTGACAGAAGGGATTCGTTAGCGGACAGTAAATCCCAGGGATAGCTGAGGTTGAGCCAGTAGCCAATTTCCTGACAGGCAATACGCTGCCCACTGTCTATCATCAACTGTAGAGAATCGGTTATTTCGTACTCCCCACGGGGGGATTTTGAAGTCTGTGAGATGGCGTCAAATATATCCGGGGTGAAGAGATAAAGACCAGCATTCGCCATATGGGAAGGGGGTTTTTCTGTCTTCTCGTAGATACGGACCACTTTGTCCCCGCTTAACTCAACCATGCCTAAGTCCTGACTCTCCTCAACCTTAATTACGCCTAAAGTGTTGTCGTCCCCCCGGGTCAGGTTCCGGATGTCTTTCCGGCTGGCAACGATATCCCCGTTCATTACCAGGAAGTTGCCTTGGATCAGGCTCTCCGCCGTCTTGATAGCGTCAGCCGTGCCCAGCTGTTTCTTCTGGGTGCAGTAGTCTATGGTTACCCCCCATTTTTCACCGCGGCCGAAATAGTCGCGCACCTGCTCATCATGGTAGCCAACAATCAAGACAAATTCGCTGATGCCAGCCTCCCTGGATTCAATGAGTAGGTGTTCCAGGATAGGTTTATTGGCTACGGGTAGCATTACCTTGGGTCTGGTGTAGGTCAGGGGGCGCATGCGGTTCCCTTCACCGGCGGCTAGAATAACTGCCTTCAACCTATTTCCCCTCCATGCAGTCCTTGATTATCTCGATGCTGCTTTCGTATAGTTGGCGCAGTCGTGTCTCACTTTTTGCCTCGGTGGTAATCCTTATCTTGGGCTCGGTGCCTGAGGCTCTGACGAGCACCCAGCCATCTTCAAAGTTGAGCTTAATGCCGTCGGTGTTGCTTACCGATGACGGCTCCATAGCCATCAGTCTTTCCTGTAGCCGGGGCATGGCTACCCCCCGGCTGCTGAGGCTACCCCTGAGAAGCGGGTAGTGGGGTATGCTATCAACCAGCAGTGACAGTTTTTGCCGGCTGGCAATAGTTGCCAGTCGGGCGGCAGCATAAACGCCGTCGGCACACAGTGAGATGCCGGGGAAAACCCAGCTCCCTGACGGCTCGCCACCGAACTCACCACTCTTCTTCAGTGCTTCGGATACATAGGTATCTCCTACCATGGTTCTAGTAACCTTGAAACCCAGTTCGTCAACCACCATGGAGGCATCTATGGTGGTAACCACTTCCTTGGCTCCCACGTCCCGGGCAAAAACCGCCAGCAACTTGTCTCCGGGGACAAACCTGCCCCTGTCATCGACGGCCATCATACGGTCACCATCCCCGTCATGGGCAATACCTAAATCAGCACCAAGCTCTCTTGTTGCCTTCATTAAATCACCGAGGTTGGCTTCCGTTGGCTCAACATCGCGGGGGAAGGAACCGCTGGGATAGCAGTTCAGGCCTATCACCTCACAGCCCAGCTGTGCCAGCAGGGAGGGGGTAATGACACAGGCGGCGCCACAGCCGCAATCCACGACTACCTTGAGCCTGATTCTGGTGGGGAAGTCCTGCACTATACGCGCCATGTGCTGCTCAGTGGCTCCCTCGTACAAGCTGCCACCCTTAATCTCATACCGCGGGGCACTGGGTGGAGCGCCATCCAGCACCTCGGCTTCTATCTGCTCGCGCTGATAGGCATCAAAGGCTGAGCCGTCGGGGTTCAGCAGCTTGATGCCATTGTACTCCGGAGGGTTATGTGAGGCCGTAATCATGGCTCCGGCATCAAATTCTCTGGCCGCGAGGGCAAGCGTTGGTGTGGGTATCAGTCCGGCATCATAGCATTCGGCACCGGCAGCGAGCAGGCCTGAGGTAAGGGAATGCTTCATCGCCTCGGTAGAGGTTCTGGTATCACCGCCCACCACTACTTTATCGTAGACGTTACCTACAGCCAGCCCAACCTTGAAGGCCAGCTGCATCAGGCTTTTGTCGGCAATAGCCCTTATGCCAGAAGTGCCAAATAACTGCATGACTGAATGATTTTAACCGCAGCCAGTCAGTATGTCAATTTGCCGGATAGCGTAGATAGGCTCGGGTCAAGCCCTGATTGTGGTTTTAGCTCCGCCTAGCTGGAGGGTAGCTAATTTACTGCTGGTCGAGGGTGGCACCGCAATTGGAACAAAACTTGCTGCCGGAGAGATTCGGATGGGAGCAGGCTTTGCAGGTCGTGAGTTCAGTCGCCTGACCCTGACCAAAATAGAGCTTCACGTGTGGCCATGGAATTTCTATGCCTTCTTCGTCGAAGGCTTTCTTAAGCCTCTTTCTTAGCTCGCCGGTTACCTCCCACTGCATCAGCGGCTTGGTCTCGCCCAGTATCTTGATATCAATACCCGAGTCTCCGAAGTTGTCCACTCTGAGCACTTGAGGTGCCGACAGAAGCTTCGGGGCAAAATACTCGTCCTCTGTCAGTTCCCGGCCGATTCTATTTATGACTTCTATCACATGGTCAAGGTCTTCGCCGTAGGCTACCGAGACGTTGAGATTAACCCGTGACCAATCTTTGGTATAATTGCTGGCTGTTTTAACCTCACCGTTAGGTATGCTGTGAACCGCACCGTCAAGGTCGCGGAGAACCGTTCTTCTCAGGTTCACGTCTTCCACCAGACCCCAAATACCAGCAATCTGCACCACATCACCCTTGCTGTACTGGTCTTCAAGTATGATGAATAGCCCGCTGAGGAAGTCTCTAATCAGGCTTTGGGCACCGAAACCGATAGCTACGCCGGCTACTCCAGCCCCAGCCAGGAGGGGAGTAATATCTATCCCCACCTCAGATAAGGTCATAAATATGGCAGTAAGCACAACGAATATACCAACTAGTTGGATTAGAAAGGAGCTCAGTGTTTGTGCCCTCTTGATCCGCTCTTCCCGCGCACGGCGTCCCCTACCGCTGACACGAACCGACCTCTCAACCAGCCGGGGCACTACTATCTTGGCTACTCGGTAGGTCAAATAAGTTAGCAAGATGATGATGAGAATAAGAATGCCGTGCTTCAGGAGCCAGCTACCGACTGATTGCAGAATTGAGCTGATATCCATCCCAAGGCGTGAGATAGTAACCGCCGCTACGGCTAAGGCTATTATCACACCGCCGATACCGGTGATAACCCAGGCAATTACCCGCCGGGTGCCTTCCAGTTGCTTGTGCCACTGCTCAGGCACTATTTTTTCCAGACCGCGTTTAGTCCACCGCCTGAGCAGGATGAAAAAGACCAGTCCGGCGGCCACAGTAATTAATATCCAGATACCGTTGGTAATAAACCATTCCCACATAGTAGGCACTCTCCCGAGAACGACTTAGGCATATTATACCACTTTGTAAAGGGGGTCATTTAGTAAGCTATCCCGCTGACCTTGTTAGCCAGTTTTACCTCTACCTGGAAAGGCTCGGCGTGTGCAGGGTGTAGCCTTTATCATCGGTGGGGAAGATGTCCTTTAGCGGTAGAGTTCGACCGGTCTGGATGGCGGTGAAGCCATACTTCTTGCGGATGCGGTCGATGGCTCTATCCAGTCGCTCCAGCCTTTGGGCTGAGGTATCCAGCAGGTTCAGCTGTTTACCCGATTCCACCAGGTTTGATACCCCGATGCCGATGAGGCGGATCGGTTGCTTTTCCTGAGATATTGCCTCCTTTAACAATTGAAATCCGGTATTAAAGATGGTCTGGTCGGTATCGCTTGCCTGCCTTAGCGTGCGGCGTCGGGTGATGGTAGTGAAATCGGCGTATCTCAGTTTTAAGGTTACGCACCTCGCTTGCCTGGCGTGCTGGCGCAGCTCGCTACCGACCCTTTCGCTGAGGTAAGATAGCGTTGCCTTGAGCCGGGAGAGGTCTCTGGTGTCGGTGCCGAAGGTAGTTTCGCGACTTATGGACTTGGCTGCGGACGGAGCTTCTACTTCTCTATCGTCAATGCCATTGGCGTTGCGGTGCATAACCTCACCGGCAGCACCGAAATGGTGCTTGAGCCTGTTCAGTGGCAGGGTAGCCAGCTGCCCGATGGTGTGAATACCCAGACCATTTAACACCCGTTCACCTTTCCTGCCTATTCCCGGCAGTCTGGCTATGGGTAGGGGTGCCAGGAAGGAGCGTTCCTCGCCCTCTGGCACCTCCAGCAGTCCGTCTGGTTTTGACAGCTCGGAGGCAACCTTGGCTACCACCTTACCGCTGGCAATGCCTACCGAGGCACAAAGCCCCAGCTCGTCCTTAATCCGCCGCTTTATGTTGGTCGCCATCTGCCGGATTGAGCCATGCAGAGATTCAAAGCCGGTGGCGTCCAGATAGGCTTCGTCAAGGCTCACCGGTTCCAGATAAGGCGAAGAGTCAGCCAGAATGGCCATGAACCGTTGTGAGGCCTGACGGTACTTGAGGAAGCTACCCTCGATAAAGATAGCCTGGGGGCAAGAGCGGTAAGCGGTGGTCAGGGGCATACCGGCGCGTAAGCCGAAAGCCCTGGCCTCATATGAGGCGCAGGCAACTACCCCCCTTTGGTCAGGTCTGCCGCCAACTACGACCGGTTTGCCTTGAAGCTCAGGGTTTTCTGCCTGCTCTACCGAGACAAAGAAGGCGTCCAAATCTATATGGAGAATTCGGCGTGCCATCAATCTCCCCGGGAAACAAAGGTTTTGACCCTGCGCTCAAAAACGCTTCGTTCCAGCAGGACACGATGCTGACACCGAAGACATTTAATCCCGATGTCGGCACCGAGCCTGACTACCTGCCACTCGTAGCTGCCGCAGGGATGCTTCTTCTTGAGGCGAACCACGTCACCCAGCTTTATCTCCATTACCATTCTAATATCCCAGTCCTACTTTTTTCCTGATTTCGGCTTCGTCCAGGGCTTCAGCCAGTCCTCTGAGGAAAGGGCTGGAAGCGTTCTCCAGAAGCCAGAGCCCGAAGTTAAAGCCCTCACCTTCCAGGTCTTTCCCTTTCAGCCGGGTGACAACTTTTAGTTCTACCTTTCCCTCGTTTCCCTTAGCGATGGCAAAGCTTTTGACTGTTGACATATCTCTCACTCCAGGGAGTCTGTTTTTGCCTGATGTGACGTTGGGGTCGGTGAGCGGATAATACTCCAAGAATATTTTACTACAACGTAAGCGTGGATAGACAGTGGTTAATCTGGTCTCGCAGTGAGGCGGCGACTTGCCGTGCTGCCCGGGCAAAATCTTTTCCCCGTGAGGCATATATAACCTGCCGTGACGAGTTGATAATCGCCCCTTCCCCTTTACTATTAACCCCGTAGCGAACCGCCGAAGCCAGCTCTCCTCCCTGGGCACCGATGCCCGGTATCAAAAGGGGCATATCGGGTTGAATCTGCCGAACCAGCCTCAACTCTTCGGGGGAGGTAGCGCCAACAACCAGTCCGATGTTGCCACGAGTGTTCCACTGTCCGGCTCTGAGGGCTACTATCTCAAAGAGGGGGCGGTAGTCAGGCTCTGCTTCACAGCGCAGCGACTGGAAATCGAGGGCGCCAGCATTTGATGTTCGGCACAGTATGAACACCCCCTTATCGGTGTACTGGATGAACGGTTCTATTGAGTCGAAGCCCAGGTATGGGTTCACTGTGGTCGCATCGCAGTTGAGGTTGGAGAATATGGCCTTGGCGTAGGCTTTGGCGGTGTTGCCTATATCACCCCGCTTGGCGTCTCCAATAACCGGTATGTCAGTCGGTATCTGTTTAATAGTGTGCTTCAGGGCATCCAGTCCCGGCTCATCGAGGGCTTCGTAGAAAGCGAGGTTGAGTTTATAGGCGCATACCAGGTCAGAGGTGGCGTCGATAATCGCCTTGTTGAACTCAAAAACGCTCACGTTATCGGGCATCCGCTCCGGGTCAGGGTCGAGCCCAACACAGAGCAGACTCTTGTTCTTGCGTGCTGCATTGGTCAGCTTCTCAACAAAGTTCACCGGGCACCTCACTAGCCAGACGGTTACAGGCAGATAATATCAGCCCAGGCGGGGCAGAGTCAAGGCGGTAAATTGTGAGGCACTAATAGGTGGTGATATAATTTGTGCCAGGTATTTCCCCACGGTACAGACTCTCAGGCGCATGGTGACAGGAGGAGACGGAGTTGATAGACCCGGCCTATCAGGAGACCCTGGATTACCTCTATAGTTTTATTGACTATGAGACGATGCACATGCCGCGTGATGCGGCTGTTTATGACCTCAGGCGCATGTACGAGCTGCTGGGTCGGGTGGGGAATCCCCATCAGGCGGCGAAGTCAGTCCATATCGCGGGCACCAAGGGTAAGGGGAGCACGGCGGCTATGGTGGCTTCGGCCCTGATTGCCGCCGGCTATAATACCGGGCTCTACACCTCGCCTCATCTTAATGACATCAGAGAGCGCTTCAGTATAAACGGTAAGTTAATCACCGAGGACGAGCTTATGGCTCTTGTCCGGAGCCTGAAGCCCGAGATTGAGGAGGTACATCAGAAAGCCACCTACGGTCAGCTCACCACTTTTGAGCTGTTAACGGTAGTAGCCTTTGCCTATTTCAAGCTGAGGGGGGTGGACTTTCAGGTGCTGGAGGTAGGCTTGGGTGGGAGGCTTGATGCCACCAATGTAGTCCAGCCTGAGGTGTGCATTATTACCTCAATCAGCTTCGACCACACCGAGGTATTGGGTAGCTCTCTGGCAGAGATAGCCAGCCAGAAGTCTGGCATTATCAAGCTGGGTAGCGTGGTGGTATCTTCCCCCCAGTCTGATGAGGCGGCCCGGGTAATAGAGGCGGTCTGTCTTGATGTCGGGGTGCCACTGGTCAGAGTAGGTAGTGATGTTACCTGGCGAAGCATCAGTTTTGACCTGGATAGGCAGGTATTTGAGGTCAACGGCAGGTTGGGTAATTATGAGTTGTCCATCCCGCTTCTGGGGCGTCACCAGTTAGAAAACGCGGCTACGTCCGTGGCGGCTCTTGAGGCGCTCACCGAGCGGGGCTTCAGTATTTCCAGGGAGGCTATTACCGATGGTCTGGCGCGGGTGAGCTGGCCAGGTCGATTCCAGATTCTTAGCCGTCGCCCCCTCGTAGTGGTTGATGGTGCTCATAACCCTGACTCGGCGCGGACGTTGAGGCAATCTCTTGAGCAGTACTTCGGCTTGTCTGCCAGGCGCACCAAAGGGGTGGTGTCGGGTGCGTGGCAGGACTTTGACCGGACTATTCTGGTTATGGGGGCGTCATTTGACAAGGATGTAGCTGGTGTGATTTCAGAGTTATCCCCGCTTTTCGACGAGGTCATCGTTACCAGTTCCCGTCATCCTCGGGCGATGGCAACGGCAACACTCAGGGCTGAGTTTGCCAGGCAAGGGATAGAAGCACGGATAGGTGACGATGTTCCGACTGCGCTATCCCTGGCCCTCACCGGGGATAGGGTTCTCGTTTGTGTTACTGGCTCTCTGTTTGTGGTAGCAGAGGCGATGGAGTACCTGAGTTCAAGGTAGCGGACTTGAGGAAGTTTGCGGAAGGGCAGGTGCTGTTCAGGGGGCGGTAATATCCGGTGTCGTCAGGGCTTCTTTCGGCAGCATATTGCCCAGTATTCTCTGCAGGGCCATAGTGTGGCTGCAGACCTCCCAGCTTGAGAAAAAGTGACATGAACAGTGCCACTTGTCGTCTTTATAGCTGACGCGGTATTTGTCATGCTCTCCCCGGAATTCCACGGATAGCTCGGAGAAGGTTACTCGCTCTTTTTCCTGGGCGTAGCGTTTTGACTTTTCTATTTTTCCGATTAGGCTTGATTGCATATCTAACCTCCTTCCGCTTTCTGCTGCAAATCTTCTATGAATTCCAGGCGCAAATCATCTGCTCCTGATTGATAAGTCCTGTCGGTAATTTAATTTTACCCCCTTTTTGGCTGTCGGTCTAGGGGGAAGGTTGCCTCAAATTACAAGCTGGGATTATAATCTGTCTAAGTAGAAAGAGCATCCTTTCGGAAGGGTTTGGATTTGTCTTGTGGCGCGTGGCAAAAAGAAAGCTAGTAAGCATGAACTGCCGGTTTTAGCCATAGACCTGGGTGGCACCAATGTAGTGGCAGCTATAGTTTCCGATGAGGGTCAAATGGCAGGCAGGGAGCACTATCTCACACAGGCTGATGAGGGAGTAGAATCGGTAATCAAAAGGGTGTTTTCGGCTGTAGAACAGCTGCTTTCCGCAGGCGGTATGGGCTTATCTCAGCTGCACGGTATAAGCGTTGCTGCCGCCGGGGCTATTGATGTGAGAAGGGGGCTGGTAACCGCATCACCAAATCTCCCCGGGTGGTGTGACATTCCACTAAGAGGTATCATAAGGGAAAAGTATGGGATTAGCACCTGGCTACTCAATGATGCCAGTGCGGCTGCCCTGGGTGAGTACCGGTTTGGAGCTGGCAGGGGGGCAAATAATCTTATTTACATTACGGTGAGCACTGGCATCGGTGGTGGCATAATCATAAACGGTGAGTTATATTGCGGCTCGCAGGGTAGTGCTGGTGAGGTAGGGCATATGACTATTGACGTTAACGGGCCGAGGTGCAACTGCGGCAGTGTCGGTTGCTGGGAGGCACTGGCCTCCGGTACTGCGGTGGCTAGGGAGGCCGTGAGGCGTATTGGTTGTGGGGAGGCATCCTGTCTCACCGAGATTGTGGAAGGGAGATTGGAGGATATCACTGCGGAGGAGGTTGGGGATGCCGCTCGGCGTGGGGACCCACTGGCCTTAGATGTTATTGCTAAGGCAGCGACCTATCTGGGGATGGGCATGGTAAACCTGGTCAACATCTTTAATCCGGAGATGATTATTGTCGGTGGTGGCATGGCTAAACTGGGAGACCTCTTGCTAGCACCAGCTAGAGAGATAGTGCAGGAACGTGCTTTCCCGCTACCAGCACAGGCAGTGCGTATAGTTCCTGCTGGGCTTGGTAGTGATGCTGGGGTGCTTGGTGCCGCCGCGTTTGCTTTTCAGCAGGAGCGGGGCTAGGTGAGTGAGATGAAGATTGGCAAGGCAATTATCACTGCGGCTGGTAGGGGAACAAGGTTTCTACCTGTTACTAGGTCGCAACCTAAGGAGATGCTACCCCTGGTAGATAAACCGGTTATTCAATATGCAGTGGAGGAGGCAATTAACTCAGGTATTGAGCAGATTATTTTGGTAACGGCTCTGGGCAAGCAGGCCATTGAGGACTACTTTGGCCGCTGTTTTGAGCTGGAGCACTTTCTTGAGCAGAGAGGGGAAACCGAGCTGCTACAGCAGATGCGTGAGCTATCCAACCTGGCCGATGTTCGCTATGTCAGGCAGAAGAAGCAGTTGGGTCTCGGTCATGCTATCCTGACGGCAAAGAGTCTGATTGGTGATGAACCTTTTGCGGTCTTACTGCCAGACGATGTTATTGATAGTGAGGTGCCGGTCTTAAAGCAGATGATAGGTGTTTATGAGCAGTACGGGGGTAATGTCATAGGCGTTGGGCCCATTGCTCCGGAAGATACGCTGAAGTACGGCGTCATTAAGCCCGAAAGGAGTTCCGACCGTGTTTACCGGGTCCTGGAGCTTGTCGAAAAGCCTGAGCCAGCTAAAGCGCCGTCCAATCTGGGAGTGGTGGGTAGGTATATTCTTTTACCTGAAGTTTTCGATGCCCTTGAGGCTACTCCACCCGGTAAAAACCGAGAGATTCAGCTTACTGACGGCTTACAACGTTTAGGGCAAAAACAGGCAATATATGCCTATGAGTTTGAAGGGACACGGTATGATGTCGGCACCCCGATAGGTTGGCTGAAGGCAACGGCGTCTCTGGCTCTGAAGCATCCTGATATCGCTGACGAGCTGCGGGAGTACCTGTGCCAGCTCCTCTGATTTTCTCTAGCCTGTCTGCTTGCTACCTTCTTACTCTTGTTCTGAGTGGCAGTCTGTCCTATCGTTGACAGCTAGCACCGCTTACAATAAAATCGTATATAACTACGTACCAAGACCCGGGGAGTAGAGAAGTTGACCACTGATGAACTTCGTGATGCCTTTCTACGCTTCTTTGAGGAAAAGGGGCATACCGTCATTCCGAGCTCATCTCTAGTACCCAAGGGCGACCCTACGTTGCTGCTTACCAGTGCTGGCATGGTGCAGATCAAGCCTTACTTCTTGGGTGAGGCGGTGCCGCCTAACCGCCGACTGGCATCATGTCAAAAGTGCTTCCGCACTACCGATATCGAGTCGGTGGGCGATTCTACCCACCTCACCTTTTTCGAGATGCTGGGCAATTTCAGCGTTGGTGACTACTTCAAGGCGGAGGCAATAAGCTGGGCCTGGGAGTTCGTCACCGAGCGCTTGGGACTGCCGGAGGAGCGCCTTTGGATAAGCATCTTCCTCGATGATGACGAGTCTTTCGAATACTGGCGGAAGCTGGGCATCCCTGAGCACAAAATCCTGAGATTCGGTGAGGAGCATAACTTCTGGGGGCCGGCGGGTGATTCGGGGCCCTGCGGACCTTGCAGTGAGATTCACTATGACTTTGGGGAGAAGGTGGGTTGTGGGAGGGCTACCTGCGCCCCGGGCTGTGATTGCGGTCGTTTTTCTGAACTCTGTAATTTGGTGTTTACTCAGTACAACCAGGACGAAGACGGGCGGCGCACCTCACTACCACGACCTAATATTGATACCGGTATGGGAC